>DQOE01000320.1 GCA_015658765.1 Verrucomicrobiota bacterium
GGTGAGAAGCGTTATCGCGTCGCCATGCTCACCGGCTGCGCACAGGACTTGATTTTTAGCGACGTCAACCGCGACACCGTCGAGGTGCTGTCCGGGAACAGCTGCGAGGTTTACACGCCGCGCAACCAAGGCTGCTGCGGATCGCTGCATGCGCACAACGGCGAATGGACCATGGCCCAGCAACAGGCTCGCGTGATGATCGACCTGTTCCCGCCGAGTGAGTTTGACGCCATCATCAGCAACGCGGCCGGCTGCGGCTCGCACCTCAAGCATTACCACGGCCTGCTGAAAGACGACGAAAAGTACGCCGACTTGGCCAGGCAGTGGGACGCCAAGTTGAAAGATGTTCACGAGTGGTTGACCGAGATCGGCGTGCGCGAGCCAAGCGGCCAAGCACTTGGCCGAGCGCAAAAAGTCACCTACCACGAAGCCTGCCACCTGTGCCACGGCCAACAGATCACCGCGCAGCCGAGGCAGTTGCTCAAGGCAATCCCGGGACTGGAACTGGCCGAGTTGCCGGAGAGCACGTGGTGCTGTGGCAGCGCCGGTATTTACAACATCACCCAGCCGGAAATGGCCAACAAGCTGCTCGACCGCAAAGTCGGCCACATCCGCTCCACCGGCGCGGAAGTGGTGGCGATGGGCAACCCAGGTTGCTCGCTGCACATCACCAACGGCTTGGCCAAGTGCCAGTCCAACATCCGCGTCGCCCACCCCATCACCCTCCTAGCCGAGGCCTACCGCCGGGAAAACACCTAGCCGTTCGTTTTGATGAAAAAAATATTTATTCAGTCCGTTCACTCAACCCGGAAACTTGGCTTGGTTTTGATTGGAGCGTTTGCGCTTGGCCCAGCGCAGGCGGGGCCAATTTCGCCGGTGGAGTCGCTCGAACAATTTGAGGTGTTTGACGACTTGGAAATCGACCAACTGCTGGTAGAGCCGCTGGTGAAACAGCCGGTGTTTCTTAACTTTGACGAGCGTGGCCGAATGTGGGTGGTGCAGTATCAGCAATACCCGCACCCGGCCGGGCTGAAGATGACCAGCCGCGACAATTACTGGCGCGCGATCTACGACAAGGTGCCGCCCGCGCCGCCCAACCACATTCGTGGCCGCGACAAGATCACCATCCATGAGGACACCGACGGCGACGGTGTTTTGGACAGGCACAAGACGTTTGTCGAGGGCTTGAACATCGTGACCTCGCTTGCCCACGGGCGTGGCGGCGTGTGGTTGCTCAACCCGCCGTACCTGCTTTTTTATCCGGACAAAAACCGCGACGACATCCCGGACAGCGACCCGGTGGTGCACCTTGCCGGCTTCGGGCTGGAGGACACGCACTCGGTGGTGAACAGCCTGCGCTGGGGGCCGGACGGCTGGCTCTACGCCGCGCAGGGCAGCACGGTTTCTGCGAAAGTGCGGCGGCCCGGTTTCGATGAAAAAGAGATTCTATCGATGGGCCAAAACATCTGGCGCTACCATCCCGGGACGCGCCGTTACGAGGTGTTCGCCGAGGGCGGCGGCAACGCGTTTGGGGTGGAGTTCGACGCGCAGGGCCGGGTGTTCTCCGGGCACAACGGCGGTGATACACGGGGCTTCCACTACGTGCAGGGCGGTTACCTGCGCAAGGGCTTCACCAAGCACGGGCCGCTCAGCAATCCGTATGCGTTTGGTTACTTCAACTCGATGCCGCACAATAAGGTGCCGCGTTTCACGCACAACTTCATCGTGTACGAGGGAGTTGGTTTGCCGGAAAAGTTTCTCGGCAAAATCCTCGGCGTGGAGCCGTTGCAAGGCCGCGTGGTGATGAGCGACCGCACGGTGATTGGCTCGTCGTTCAAGACGCTCGACACGGGGCATCCGATCAAAAGCAGTGACAGTTGGTTCCGTCCGGTGGACATCAAGGCCGGGCCGGACGGCGCGATTTATGTGTGCGACTGGTACGACGATCAGGTGAACCACTACCGCAATCACGAGGGCCGAATCGATCCGCAAAACGGCCGCGTTTACCGGCTGCGAGCCAAGGGCAGCCAGCCGGTGCAGCCGTTCGACTTGGCCAGGCGCACGACGGCGGAGCTGGTCGGGTTGCTGCGTCACGATGACAAGTGGCACCGGCAAACGGCGCTGCGGCTGTTGGCCGATCGCGGGGATGCTTCCGTGCTCCCGCTGCTAAAAACCATGTTGCGCGACGAGCTTGGCCAAGCGGCACTCGAGGCGCTGTGGGCGATCAACCTGTGCGGCGGGTTCAACCCGGAATTCGCCGGGGAGACGCTTAAGCACGCCAATCCGCATGTGCGCTCCTGGACGGTTCGCCTGCTTGGCGACGAAAAAATCGTGCCGGAGGCGACGGCTGTTGCGTTGGCCGGCTTGGCCAAGCGCGAGCCGCACATCGAGGTGCGCGGGCAACTCGCCGCCACGGCCAAGCGGCTGCCGGTCGGTCACGCGCTGCCGATTATCCGTGAGTTGCTCGGACACGATGTGGATGCAGGCGATATTTATCAGCCGCTGATGGTTTGGTGGGCGCTGGAGTCGAAGGTCGCCGCACATCCGGACGCGGTGCTGGGACTGTTTGACGACGAGTCGCTTTGGCAAACGTCGCTCGTGCGCGAGCATGTTTTGAGCAGGCTCATGCGGCGCTTCACCAAGGCCGGCACTCGCGCGGATCTGCTCGCGTCCGCGCGGTTGTTCGAGAGGGCTCCCAACGCCGAGTCGGCGAAAATCGTGATGGCCGGCTTCGAGCAGTCGTACAAGGGGCGATCGATGGCGGCGTTGCCGGAGCGGCTGCTGGCGGCGATGGCGCGTCATGGCGGCGGCTCGCTCGCGTTGGGTATGCGTCGCGGCGAAGCGAAGGCGATCGATGAGGCGCTACGGGTCATTGCCGACGTTAAGGCGGACAAGGTCATGCGTTTGCATTACACGGAAATTCTCGGCGAAGTGCCGAGTGCGAAAGCGATCCCGGTGTTGCTCGGCATCGTGAAAAGCGAGCCGGGCAGTGACTTGAAGCGGGCTGCGCTTGGTTCGCTCAAGCCGTACAACGACGAGCGAGTTCCTGCGGCAGTGCTGGCTGTGTACGGCGAATTGCCGGACAGCTTGCGGAAAGTCGCCGGGACACTCCTGGCCGGTCGCCCTGCGTCGGCTGCTGCAATGCTGCAGGCTGTCGATGACGGCAAGCTGGCAGCCGGCTTGGTTTCGGCGGAAGTGATCAGCCTGCTGCGCTCGCACCGTGACGAGCGCGTTGGCCAATTGTTGACCAAGCATTTCGCTGATACAGCAGCGGATGCAGCCAAGCTGGAGCAGGAAATTCAGCGCTTGGCCAAGGTCGTGACGACCGAGCCAGGGAGTCCGTACGAGGGGAAGAAGTTGTACGCTGCAAGCTGCGCCGCGTGCCATCGGCTGTTCGAGCATGGCGGACAAATCGGCCCGGACTTGACGGCGTACCAGCGGGATGACCTGGACACGATGCTGCTGAACATCATCAACCCAAGCGCGGAGATTCGTGAAGGGTACGAAAATTTTTTATTGATCACGAAAGACGGCCGACTGGCCAGCGGGTTCCTCGTCGAGCAGGACAGCCGATCGGTGGTGTTGCGCGGGCTGGACGGACAGGACGTGACCGTTGCGCGGAAGGCGATTCGCGAGTTGAGAGCGCAGGGCCTGTCGCTGATGCCGGGAGGATTGCTGGCTGGCTACAACGACGCGCAAATCCGCGATTTAATGGCCTATTTGCGCAGTTCGCAGCCGTTGAATAACTGACGAGTTTCAGGCTGTTTCTTCTTTTTTTCATTTCCTCAAAAACCCCCTAAAGAGATTGGGGGAGGTGCCGATAGGGACGCAAACCCTGTACCAAATTAACAAAGAACAAGCCAAACCCGCGCAATTACGCACATTTATGGCATCAACCAGGCAACGCGCATGCCAACCAATGGCTGTTGCAAATTATTTCCTCTGCTTCGGCTGTTTACTCGTTCTTTTCCCTGTTTTTCGCTAGTTTTGCCCCATGCAGGAGTTCGGGGCGCAGTTGGATCGTTTTTCTGCCTTGGATCAACTCGTCGTTCCAGACTTGTGGCAGCAGGAGGCGGTTCAACATCTGCGGGCTGGCAAGGATGTTGTTGTCCACGCGGCGACCGGCGCAGGCAAAACGTTCATTTTTGAGCTTTGGTCCAACGAGGGCCGCAACCCCGGCCAGGCGATTTACACCGTGCCGACTCGCGCCTTGGCCAACGACAAGCTCGCCGAGTGGCGCGCGCGCGGCTGGAATGTTGGTATCGCCACGGGTGACCTTTCGGAAAACCTCGACGCGCCGGTCATCGTTGCCACGCTTGAGACGCAGAAAAACCGCCTCATCAATGGCGACGGCCCGAGGCTTTTGGTGATCGACGAGTACCAAATGCTCGGCGACGCCGATCGCGGTCTCAACTACGAGTTGGCCATCGCCATGGCGCCACCCCAGACACAGCTCCTGATGCTCAGCGGCAGCGTGGCCAACCCCAAGCACGTCGTCGCTTGGCTTCAGCGCCGCCTGGGCCGGGACGCTGAGTGGGTTTGGCACGACGACAGGCCGGTGCCACTCGAGGAGGTGTACGCCGGGATGCTCAACTACGACGTCCCTCCGGAGATTCGCGGCTATTGGCCAAGGTTCGCCGCCAAGGCGCTGGCGGAGGGGCTTGGGCCGGTTTTGATTTTTGCGCCGCGCCGCCGCGCAACAGAGGCGATCGCCGCCGAGATCGCTCGCAACCTGCCGAACCCCAACCCCCTCCGGTTGACCGCCGGGCAAAAAGATCTCGTCGGCGCTCGCTTCGCAAGGATGCTGCAGGCGCGCGTCGCGTTTCACCACAGCGGGTTGAGCTACGGCGCGCGCGCGGGAGTGATCGAGCCCTTGGCCAAGGCCGGCCAACTGCGAGTCGTCGTGGCCACGATGGGCTTGGCCGCCGGCATCAACTTTTCTTTGCGCAGCGTGGCCTTGGCCGCCGACTCGTATCGTCGCGACCATTTGGAGGTGCCGATCCGGGCGGATGAGATTCACCAAATGTTCGGGCGCGCCGGGCGGCGCGGCATCGACGAGATCGGTTACGGCTTGGTTTCGCGAAATGAAATTCGCATCCGCGACGGCCATCCCTGTTTTCTCTCTCGCAACGGCATGGTCGACTGGGCGTCGCTGCTGGGCCTGATGCACGGCGCGTCGGAGCAGGGGCGTGACCCGTACACCGAGGCGGTGCGCGTGCAGGAGCGGCTGTTCAGCACCCAGCCGATTCTGCTCGGCATGGAGTTTGCGATGAAACATCCGGACGTGCCGTGCGGCCTGGGCACCGACTCGGAGCGCGCCCGGAAATCCCGCAGGCGAGTCCGCGAGATGCTCAACAGCCGAGGTGGGTGGGAGGCCTGGCCCAAGGCCGTGCCGGTGGCGCTCGACGAGGTGTTCGTCCCGAAAAAACCAAGCGGCGACTGGGCGGCGGACGAGCAACAGCCGCTTGGCCAAGCGCCGGTGCTTCGGCCGGCGTTGATGGAGCCGGACGTGCTGCGGCGAACCGGCGCCGGTGAGTTGGCCCTGCTGCCGTCCCGGGAGGCGTATGGCCGGGAGCAGAAGGTGGCGAACCAACTCAACAACGAGCGGCTCGACTTGGCCAAGTGGGTGCGCCGGCTGACCGGTTGGCGAATGCGCGTGGTGCCGCTGGCGCTCTGGCAAAAGAAAATCCAGCCGCTCCTCGAGGAGAAACTGGCGGCAAACCAGACGCCGGTGGAGCAGTTTCGCCGGGAGGACAACTGGCTGCTTGTCCAGTTGCGACTGGGTCAACAGGCTGTTCCGGCCCATGTCGATTCGCACGGCGTGGCGCTTTGGCGGCCGCTGGAGCGGCAGGTGGTCAACCCAACCTGCGCCGGTTGCGGCCTGTACGGCGAGTGCCGCGAACTCAAGCCGGCCACCGGCGTGGCGCTGCTTTGGAAACGGCTCAAGCTGGTTGATGAAAACGGCAGGCCGACTCAACGCGGCAGGGTCGTCAGTTTTTTTTCGCAGAGTTACGGCCTGGGCATCGCGGCGGCGCTGGAGGACGAGTCGCTGCCGATCGGCGAGTTGGTTTACGAGTTGGCCAACCTCGACGCCGGCTACCGTTTTGGCAACGAGGAAAATCGCTGGGAGGGGCGCATTCCTGTCGCTTGCCGCGAGCGCTATGGCGATGTGACGGTGCCGGGCTATCTCGACGCCGGCCTGCCGCTGCGTTACGGCGCGGGTGCCGGGCAGGTCGTGGCGGCGATGCATGCGAATCCCGCCGACAAGGGCAACTGGGTGACGGATCTGCTGGGCGCGGGCGACATCGATCGCGCGCTGATCGAGTGGCGCAGTTTGCTGCGGCAGATCACGCACTCACCGGAACTGGACTGGGCGCGCTGGGTGGAGTTGCAAAAACACGCCGGAACCATTCTTGCCGAGACCGAGTCGCCGACGCTCTCCGGGTTGCCGCCGCTTGAGCATCACCAGCGGGGCAGGGTGGATCACTATTTGCGGTTGAAGTCGTATTGAACGCCGCCTAGTCGCAGACTTTGTTGTCGCAAACACCGCTCTTTTTCAGCTTGTCGCAAGTGGCGGAGAGTTGCAGCTTCTGCGACTTCACGGTGAACCCCAGTTTCTGCCCAATCTCGTTCTCGATGGAGTCGATCTGTTCGCTGTCGAACTCCACGATCTTTTCGCAATCCTCGCAGATAAGGTGGTTGTGGTTGGGGTGGTCGGAGTAGTTCGGATCGTAAAACTTGTACGGCTTCCCGAAGTCCATCTCGTGGACGAGATTGCTCTCGGTGAGCAGCGGCAGGGTGCGATAGACCGTGGCACGGGAGACGTGGGGATCTCTGTGTCGCGCCCACTCGAGCAGTTGATCGGCGGTGAAATGCTCCTCGGTATCGAACACCGTGTCGATGATGATGCGCCGCTGATCCGTGATGCGAAGATTCTTCTTCTCCAGGAAATCGATAAATTTCCTCTTCGCCTCTTCTCTCACTTCCATCTGCACGGCGGCGATTGTTAACCGGATTCTCGGCCAAGTCAATGAGACTGGTCTCAAAAACTTACCAACAATCGCCGATTGTCGCGCCGCCGCCTTTCGGGCATCGTGTGCCGAACAGCTTGGCCAAGAGCTTGGCCAAGCGCGACTTATGCCAGGGCAACCGACCAGCGATTCACCCGAAGTCAGCGTGGTGATGCCGTGCCTCAACGAGGCCGAGACGCTCGCCGTCTGCATCCAAAAAGCCCGCGCCTGCCTCGCCGACA
>DQOE01000166.1 GCA_015658765.1 Verrucomicrobiota bacterium
CGGTGTTCCCTCACGATTCCCTCGGCTCGGATGGCAGATTTTCCGGGCATGTCAAAATCTCCGGCTCACCGTCGGTCACGAGGATGGTGTGCTCATAATGAGCGGATGGCAACCCGTCCCGGGCAACCACCGTCCAGTCATCCTCCAGCACCTCGACGTGTCGTTGGCCAAGGTTGACCATCGGCTCGATGGCCAGGGTCATCCCCGGTTTCAAGACCGGGGAGCGACGGCTGCCATCATCAAAATTTGCTATTTGCGGGTCTTCGTGGACTTTTTTGCCCACGCCGTGCCCGACAAATTCCCGTACGATGCTGTATCCGTTGGCCTCGACACAACTCTGGATCGCCCGTGAAATGTCCACGACCTTTTTTCCGGGCAGCGCTTGGCCAATCCCGTCGTACAGGGCTTTCTCGGTCACTTCCATCATCCGCTGCACAGCGGGGTCGCATCCGCCAACGGCCACCGTTGTGGCGTTGTCGCCAATGTAGCCATCGTAGCGCACCCCGACGTCGAGGCTGACGATGTCACCAAACTGCACGCACCGCCCGGAGGCCAAGCCGTGCACGACCTCCTCGTTAACGGAGATGCAAATCTGGCAGGGATAATTCCGGTAGCCAAGGAAGGCGCTCTTGCCACCGTAGTGGCTGATGCGCTCCCCGGCATACTGGTCAATCTCCAGTGTGCTGATGCCCGGCTGGACAAAGGCGGCCGCTTCGCGCAGCACGGTCGAGGCAACCCCGCCGGCCAAACGCATGGCCGCTATCTCATGATCTTTCTTCAAGTGGATCATGTTGTCTCCGGGCACCTTCGCACCCGATCCAGAGCCAAGCCGCGGCTTGGCCGGTTTCTATCAAGGAACAAACCGCTGGGGGCTTGTCTCACCACCAGCGTCAGAAGCGGCCACGCACGCGGCCCTTCCGTAAAAATCCGTCGTAATGCCGCATCAAAAGATACGACTCCATCTGCCGCATGGTGTCGATCGTGACACCCACGGCAATTAAAATACTCGTCCCGCCAAAGAACTGGGTCACCTGGTACGGGATGCCTCGCCATTGCCCCAGCAGCATTGGGATGAGGGCGATGATAACCAGGAACGAGGCGCCGGCAAAAGTGATGCGGCTCATCGTCCTGTGCAAAAAGTCACTGGTCGCCTTGCCCGGCCGGATGCCGGGAATGTAGCCGCCGTTTTTCTTCAGGTTATCGGCGATCTCAATCTCGTTGAACGTGGTCGCCACCCAGAAATAGGCGAAAAACATGATCATCATCCCGTAGGTGAAATAATAGAACGGATGCCCGGGTTGAAACCAAGCCGCCGCCCGGACAAAGAAGTCGCCGTACGAGCTCAAGGCGCTTAACACCATGCCGGGGAACATCAGGATGGCCTGGGCAAAAATCAGCGGCATCACGCCGGAGTAGTTGACGCGCAGCGGCATGAAGGAACTCCCGCCGGCGTACACCTTGCGGCCCACCGCGCGTTGCGCGTGCTGGACCGGCACTTTGCGCTGGGCTTGAGTCACCGCGACCACGCCGGCGACGACCGCCAGCAACAGGATCACAAGGAAAACTCCCTCAAAAATGTTTCGTCCCTCAGCAGCGCCGCTCCAAGAAAAATAGTCTGCGCCTCGACCAACCCACCCTGCGACCACGTTCATGTAATTGATGACTTGCGCCCCAAACATGTCCCAAATCATCGGCAACGCCCGTGGCAAATCCGCCACGATGCCGATCATGATCACAAGCGACACGCCATTCCCAATGCCCCGCTCGGTGATCTGCTCGCCCAGCCACATCAGCAGCAGCGTCCCGCAGGTGAGCGCCATCATGGTCTGTAAATGGTACCAAAAACCGGGGTCAAGAACCAAAGCGCCACCGGTCCAGCTTCCGCCAAACACCGTCGCGGGACTCAGCCAGCCAAGCGACATGACATAGCCCTGGCCAAGGCAGAGAAACAGCGTCATCACCCGGCCAATCTGCATGATCTTCACCCGGCCACCCTCCTCGCGTGAGAGGCGGGAGAGCCTGGGGATGATCGGGCTCATCAACTGCAGAATAATCGTGGCACTTATGTAGGGCATGATGCCCAGACCGCCAATGGAGCACCGCTCCCAAGCGCCGCCGGTGAACATGCTGTACATGCCCATGAAACCAATCCCACCCTGGCTTTGCTTCTCGCGCAGTTGGTCGAAGTAGTTTTGCAACTCCACCCCGTCCAGCCCCGGAATGGGCACCCAAGCGATCAACCGGCAGACACCCAGCACGAGTAGCGTGAATATAATCCGCTCCTTCAGCTCCGGAATCTTGAAGCAATTCCGGAAGCCGGCAATCATGCGGGTTATGTGGTTGTCACTTGCCATGGATTGTTTTTATCGAGCGATCAGATATTAAAACTATTTCCGGGAAGATGCCGCGGTGCCCTTGGTTGCCTCCTCGCAGGAGCCTCCCTTTTCCTCGATTGCTGCCTTGGCGCCTGCACTGAAGGCGGCCGCACAGACGGTCAACTTTTTTTCCAGTTTGCCACGGGCGAGAATCTTGACCCCATCGCCGCGGCCGTTGACCAGGCCGACCTTGCGAAGCTCTGCCTCATCCACCCGCGCGCCTTCCTCAAACTGGTTGAGGCTGTCGAGGTTGACCGGGATGTAAATGGTGGCAAAACGCTTGTTGTTGAACCCCCGCTTGGGCAGACGGCGGGCCAGCGGCAACTGGCCACCCTCAAAACCGGGCCGGGTGGATGAGCCGGAACGCGAGCCCTGGCCCTTTTGGCCGCGGGTGCTGGTGTGACCTCCCCGGCCACTGCCTGGGCCGCGACCAATCCGCTTGCGGCGGTGCTTGGATCCGGAGGCTGGTTTTAAATCGTGCAGTCGCATGTCTCGTTTATGGTTTTTATTCCGCGGCAACAGCCGGTTCTTCCGCGGCCACCGGCTCGGCGGCGGCGGGTTCCTCGGCGGCGGGTGCTTCAGGCTCCGGTACGTTTTTGCCCCGGGCTTTCATGACTTCGTTTCGGTCGCGCAACTCCAACAGGCCGCCGAGCGTGGCCTTGGCCAGGTTCACGGGGTTGTTCGAGCCAAGCGACTTGCTCAACATGTTGCGCACGCCGGCCAGCTCGCAGACGGCCCGAACGGTCTTGCCGGCGATGATGCCGGTACCGGTGGAGGCCGGGCGGAGCAGCACCTTGGCTCCGTCGTATCGGCTGAGGACTTCGTGCGGGATGGTGGTGTCACGGAGAACCACGTTCACCATTTGTGTGCGGGCATTTTCGCTGGCCTTGCGAATGCAATCGGCGACCTGGTTGGCTTTCCCCTGCCCCATGCCAACCTTGCCTTTTTTGTCGCCCACAATCACCACTGCACTGAAGCCGAACCGGCGACCGCCCTTGACCACCTTGGCCGAACGGTTGATGCAAAGCACTTTCTCGGAGAAGCCGTCATCCGGCTTGTCGTTCCCGCCGAAACGGCCGCGTTGGCCACCGCCGCCCTGGCGCTGGCCGGGGCCTCCGAAACGACCGCCACCGCCACCCTGACGCTGGCCGGGGCCTCCGAAACGGCCGCCGCCGCCCTGGCGCTGGCCGGGGCCTCCGAAACGGCCACCGCCGCCCTGCCCTTGGCCCGCGCCTTTTGTGGCTGGTTTCGCCTCGGCGGGTTTTGCCTCGGCCGGTTTCGCCTCGGCCGGGGCCTGCGGTGCCTCGGCGGAGGGAGCGTTCTCGTTTTGGTTGGGTTCTTCTGCCACGGTTGTCCTTATAGTTTCAATCCTGCTTCGCGGGCCGCTTCGGCCAAGGCCTTGACTTTCCCGTGAAAACGGGCGCCGCTGCGGTCGAACACGGCTGTCTCGATGCCGGCCGACTTGGCCGCCTCGCCCGCCAGTTTGCCGATCTCGACCGCACCGGCCGCGTTGGCGGCCAGGCCGTTGGCCGACTTGGCCCGGGTGGATACGGAGGCAATCGTGTTGCCCGCATCGTCGTCGATGAACTGGACGTAGATGTTCTTGTTGGTGAAACGCACGCTCATGCGGGGACGCTCGACGGTGCCCACAATTTTTTTGCGGATGCGCCACCGGCGGCGTTTCATTAAATCACGTTTTTTATCAGCTCTCATTTCACCTGCCCCGGCTGAACCGCGGCGTCTCAAAAATTATTGTACCGTTTTGCCTTCCTTGCGGCGGACGCGCTCGTCGGCGTATTTCACGCCCTTGCCCTTGTACGGCTCCACGGGGTAGAACCCGCGCAACTCGGCAGCCACCAAGCCAACCTTCTGCTTGTCGGGCCCCTCGATGGTGACGTTGGTGTCCTTGTCCACGGTTACTTTCACCTGGTCGGGCAAATCGTACTTGATGGGATGTGAGTAACCGAGGTTCATGGTGACGGTGTTGCCGTTGACCAGTGCCTTGAAGCCAACCCCGTTGATCTCGAGTTTCTTGACGTATCCCTCGGACACGCCCACCACCATGTTGTTGAGCAGCGAGCGGCCCAGGCCGTGCATCGCCCGGGCTTCCCGGTCATCCCCGTCGCGAGCCACCGTCAGCATGTTTCCCTCCTGGGAAACGCTCGTGCGGCCGGGCATGTCCATCTCCAGCTTGCCCTTGGGGCCCTCCACCGCGACGTGATTGTCGGCGATGGCCACCTTGACCTTGTCCGGCACCTCTATCAATTTGCTCCCAACTCGTGACATCTTTTTTCGTTCTGTTACCAGACCTTGAACAGCAGTTCTCCGCCGAGGTTTTTGCGGCGTGCATCGTGCCCGCTCATGAGGCCCTGCGGGGTGCTCACCACGGCAATGCCCATGCCGCCCAGCACGAGCGGAATGTCATTGGCCGAGGTGTAGTGGCGCAACCCGGGTTTGCTGATCCGTTGCAGCCCGGTGATGATACCCTTGCGACCCTGAAACTTGAGTTGGATGCGGATGTTCCGCTTGACGTCGCCCTCGACGTTGAACGATTCCAAGTACCCCTCGTCCTTGAGGATTCTCACGGCGCTCTCCTTGATGGTGGAGTGCGGCACGGAAATCTCCGGCTTCAACGCCAGGTTGGCATTGCGGATACAGGTTAATAAATCAGCGATTGGATCCATATGTATGTCCTTACCAGCTGCTCTTGGTCACACCGGGGATCATCCCCGACCGGGCCAATTCCCGAAAAGTCAGGCGGGACACGCGGAACTTGCGGAGGAACCCATGGCGCCGGCCGGTGACCTCGCAACGGTTGACCAGCCGCACCGGGCTGGCGTCACGCGGCAGCTTGGCCAAGGCCTCGTAGTCGCCGCTGGCCTTTAACTCGGCCCGCTTGGCCGCATACTTGGCCACTGTCTTGGCCTTGCGCTTGTTTCGCTCCATCCAGGCTTTTTTTGCCATATCTTCCCTATTTACGGTTGCCGTCGAACGGCATTCCAAATTCCTTCAACAATTCGTAGGCGTCGTCATCGTTCTTGGCGGTGGTGACGATGGTGATATCCATTCCCTGCGTGTGCTTGACCTTGTCCACGTCAATCTCGGGAAAGATGGACTGGTCATCGATGCCGACGGAGAAATTGCCAAACCCGTCAAAGCCCTTCGAGTTGATCCCGCGAAAATCCCGAATCCGGGGCAGCGCGGTGGCAATGAGCCGATCCAAAAACTCGTACATCGTCTGCCGGCGAAGCGTCACGCGACACCCGGTGGTCATGCCCTGGCGCAACTTGAAGTTGGCAACGCTGACCTTGGCCTTGTTCAACGTGGGCTTCCGACCGGTGATGGTGGTCATGTCTTTCAGCGCGTCGCCGAGAACCTCTTTGCCCAGTTCCGGGCTGACGCCCATATGCACCACGATCTTGTCGATCTTGGGCACCTGGTGAATGTTCCCGTACTTGTCCAGGCCCCGGAGCTTGGTACGGATCTCATCCTGATATTTTTCCTGTAATCTGGGGATCATTCTTCAGTTTCAGCCTTGTCGTCGGCCTTGTCGTCGGCCTTGTCGTCGGCCTTGTCGTCGGCCTTGTCGTCGGCCTCTTCGGTTGCAACGGCCTCCTTGACCGTCCGGTTTCGCAGATAGCGATCCTCGCGCATCACGTTGGACCAGTGGAGGGTTCCCTCGCGCTCGGCGATTTCACCCTGCGGTTGGTCCTGATTTTTGCGGATGTGCTTCTTGACCATGCTCAGTCCCTCGACGACCACACGCTCGCTCGAAGTCAGGACATCGATCACCTTGCCGCTCGCCCCCCTGTCCTCTCCGGACAGGATGTAAACTGTGTCTCCCTTTTTAAAGTGCCGCTTGTTGCCCATTTAAATTACCTCCGGCGCCAACGAGACGATTTTCATGAATTTCTTTACCCGCAACTCACGGGCCACCGGGCCGAAAATACGTGTGCCGCGCGGGTTGCCATCCTCGTCAATGATCACGATGGCGTTGGAGTCAAACTTCAGCACGGAGCCGTCGGGGCGGCGGATGGGCGACTTGGTGCGAACCACCACGGCGTTGACCACCTCGCCTTTTTTCACGTTGCCATCCGGGGTTGCCTCACGGACGTGGGCCTTGATCACGTCGCCCACGGAAGCGGTGTCCTTGCGGATGCCCAGCACTCCGATTGCCCAAGCCTTTTTGGCCCCGGAGTTGTCGGCTACATTTAATCTGGATCTTAGCTGTAACATTTCCGCCTTGTCTTTCCTGCTGCCCTAAGCAGCTGCTTCCGCCTCCTTGGCTGCCATGGCCAGCTCGCCGCTCTTCACGATTCTGACGAGCCTCCAGCGCTTGGTCTTGGAGATCGGCCGGGTTTCCATAATCTCAACAAGATCGCCCACTTGGGCCTCGTTTTTCTCATCGTGCGTATGAAACTTGCTGAACTTGGTGATGATTTTTTTGTAGAGCGGATGCGCGATCCGCCGGGAAATTTTCACAACGACCGTCTTGTCCATGTTGGAGGAGACGACCACGCCCTCCCGAACTTTCCGGTGGCTGTTGCGTGCTGAAGTTGTTGTTTCTGTCTCGGTCATTGCCTTCTTAATTTGTTGCCGCTTCCTTCTTGACGAGTCCCACGGCCTTTTCCCTGCCCTTGGCCTGGATTAGTTCCGCCATTTCCCTGTTGGTCAGGCGGGCTTTATTCTTGTTGAACACGGCTCCTCCAACCTTCAGCACATCCTTGCGACTCAAGCCGCGCTTGGCCAAGCCGAGCAGTGCTGCGGCCACGCCGTCCACTGTAAAATCCTTCACCCCTTCCAGCGCCGTTGCCAAGTTCTCCAGCGCGTCCTTCCGGCCAATCTGCGTGACTCGCGTTTCGATGCGGGCGATGTCACGCCGCAACTCACGCAGGCGGATCGGTTTCTCCAGTTGGCTGGTGGCTTTCTGAACCTTGAGGTTGAACAATTCCCTCCGGAGGTCACGGCCCTGGGCCGCCAACTCAACTGTTGTCTTATCACTGATCTCCGAAATATTCATCCTGCTACTTTCACTTTAATCACGCTCGGCAAACCGGCAGCGTACCGGCATCTTGGCCGCCGCTGAACTCAACGCCTCGCGTGCCACGCTTTCCGGCACGCCTTCCACTTCAAACAACATTGTGGCCGGCCGAACCACGGCCACCCAGTGATCCACATTGGCCTTGCCCTTGCCCATCCGCACTTCCAACGGTTTTTTGGTCACGGACTTCTGCGGGAATATCCGAATCCACATGCTCCCTTTGCGCTTCATACCACGGGAGATCGCCACACGGGCGGCTTCAATCTGGGTGCCGGTGATCCAGGCGCGCTCCAGTGACTGAAGGCCGTAGGAGCCGAACGACACCTTGTTCCCCCGCTGCGCGACGCCTTTCCGGCTGCCGCGGTGCATTTTGCGATATTTAACTTTGTTGGGTAGTAAAGCCATTCCGATATATGTTTAACCGTTGCCGCGCGGGCCCATCGGCCGCCTTGGCCGGGTGTCACGCCTTGGCCCCCGCTTGACTCGATCGGCCTCTTCCTCGGCGGGATCCTTGCGGCAAATCCAGCATTTCACACCGATGACCCCGTACTGGGTTGCGGCCTCGGCAAATCCGTAGTCGATGTTGGCCCGCAACGTGTGCAGCGGCACCGCACCCTCCCGCGTATTCTCACAACGGGCGATGTCGGCCCCGTTCAGGCGGCCGGCCACGCGCAAGCGAATGCCAAGCGCACCCATGTCCATCGTCACCTGCACGGTCCGCTTCATCGCGCGCCGAAACGCCACGCGGCGCTCAAGCTGCATGCAGATGTTCTCGGCGACGAGTTGGGCGTCCAGTTCCGGGTTCTTGACCTCGGCGATCTCAACATAGACTTCCTTGCCGGTCATCTTGCTGAGTTCCTCCTTGATGCCGTCGATCTCGGCACCCTTGCGCCCGATGACCACACCCGGCCGGGCGGAGTGGATGGTGATCCGACACCGACTGGCGGCGCGCTCGATCTGAATGCGCGGCACGGCGGCGGCCTGCAGTTTACTCTTCAGCAACTGGCGAATCTTGTGATCCTCCACAAGCAGCGCGCCGAAATCCTTCTTGTTGGCATACCACTTGGAGCGCCAATCCTTGTTGACGATCAGGCGGAATCCAATTGGGTTGGTTTTTTGTCCCATACAGGTTCGTTAAATTTGATCCGTGAGCACGATCCGAATGTGGCAACTCCGCTTAAGGATCGGGCTGGCCGAGCCGCGAGCCCTCGGGCGCCAGCGTTTCATCGTCGGCGCGTCTCCCACGGTTGCCTCTTTTACATAGAGCATCGTCTGGTCGAGCTTATGGGTGGAGTCCAGAAAACTCTGGTAGGCGTCGATCTTGGTCTGGCTGCTCCGGCGCGTCTTCTTGTTGTTCGTGGAGCTGACTTTTTGCTCCAGTTCAGAGATACGATTGCGCAAATCCTCCGCGTCCCACTCGTCGGCAATATTCTCCGCGTTGGCCATGGCCGACTTGAGGGTCTTGGCAACCAAGCGCGCGGACTTTCGGGGAACAGCCCCCAGGAGGGCGCGGGCCTCCATGGCATGCATGCCCTGGATCTGCCGGGCCATCTCCCGCACTTTCTGCGGGGACATCCGAACTCCTTTTGTGACTGCCAAAACTTCCATTTATCCGCCTGCTTACTTGTTATTGCTTTGAACCGTGGCCCTTGAATGTGCGTGTGTGCGAAAACTCACCCAGTTTGTGTCCCACCATGTTTTCGGTCACAAACACGGTCAAAAAGGCCTTGCCGTTGTGCACCATGAATGTGTGCCCGACAAATTCCGGCGCGATTGTCGACCGGCGCGACCATGTCTTGATCGGCTTTTTCTTCCCGTCGGCATTCAGCTTCTCGATCTTGTCGAGCAGGTGCTGCTCCACAAACGGTCCTTTTTTGATCGAACGTCCCATGTCTGTTTATTTCTGCTTCATCGGCCGGCCGTCGCGGCGAACCAATATCCAGCGGTTGGATGGTTTATACTTGGGCCGCGTCTTGAAGCCCTTGGCCAGGACTCCCCATGGCGACATCGGGTGCCCACCTCCCGAGGTGCGGCCTTCGCCACCTCCCATTGGATGATCCACCGGGTTCTTCGCCACGGCGCGCGTGATCGGCCGCTTGCCCTTGTTGCGCGTCCGGCCCGCCTTGCCGATGACGATCTTTTCGTGATCGGCGTTGCCCACCGAACCCATCGTGGCAAAACACTTTTCGTTTAACTTCCGAATTTCCCCCGAGGGCAGCTTCACCTGCGCATAACCGTCAGCCAACGCCATCAGCGTCGCGGACGTCCCGGCGGAACGAACCATTTGGCCACCCCGTCCCGGACTCATCTCCAGATTGTGAATCTCCGAGCCGGAGGGGATCTTGCCCAAGGGCAAAAAGTTTCCGTTTTCAACCAGAGCCTCCGGGCCGCTCATCACCTTGGAGCCCACCTCGAGGCCGTCCACGGCGATCATGTAGCGCTTTTCCCCGTCCTCATACTGGAGGAGGGCCAAGCGGGCCGAGCGGCAGGGATCATACTCGATGGCGATCACCTCGGCTGCCATGCCGTGCTTGTTGCGCTTGAAGTCCACGTTGCGGATCTTCTGCTTGTGCCCGCCACCAATGCCCCGGGCGGTGATGCGGCCATAGCTGTTGCGTCCGCCGGTCTTCTTCTTCGTCTTGACCAGACGCTTCTCAGGCTTCGTTTTCGTAATCTCCGAAAACGACGAAACTTTCATGTAACGCCTCGACGGCGTTACAGGGTTGAAACTCTTGACTGGCATACAATCTAGGTGCCTCGACTGAGGCTGTGACGCACCCCTCCATAACTCCCCTGCTCTGGGAAAGCGGGTTTTCGGCGGGTTGCCAAATTTTCTAACCGACCCTTCTCCCGCAGGAAAAGGGCCGGACAACGTAACAATTTTTTTTCTGTGTGCAACCTCTTTCTGAAGTTTTTTTGAAAAAGTTTTAGCTTGTAACTCCTTGAAAAATGGGGCTGAAAGAGCACTTGGCCAAGCGGCTGGCCCTCCGGTCTCTCAAAAAGTTTCCAAAACTCCTCCCGGCATCCGTTTGGCCAAGCGATGAAAAAGACCTATCTTATTGGATGACAAAGGCTAAGGTGTGGTACGCTCCAACGCCGGGGATTGGAGAGCCCGGGCACCTCCCGAATTTGGCGAAATCAGCCTTCGTCCCGATGAACAACACGGTTGCCAAGGCTGCTTGTCAAGGTGGCCAACTCCCCTTTTGTTGGCGCAGTAATGCTCCATCGCAGAAGACTCAAACGATGTCCTCCGCATGGCTCGACACACGTCCGGCGACCTTGGTTTTAACCCGTCTCGGCTCGAATTCACCCGATGAAAAGGTTGAAGGAAAAGCTTGCAAAGTCGGGGGGGGCTATGGTTTTGCTCGCCGAAGTCAGCCCACCGGTTGCCAGAGAGGAGACCCGACGGCTGACATCATTTGGATGAAACTTGATGGACTAATCGCCGCCGCACACACGCCGATGCACGATGACTTTTCGGTGAACTATGAACGGGTGCCGGCGCAGGCGGAGCACTTGGCCAAGCTGGGGGTGCGCGGCGTCTTCGTCGGCGGCACGACCGGCGAGTGCCAATCGCTGACGACCGGCGAGCGGCAGAAATTGTTCGAGGCCTGGGGCAGCGCGGCGCGGAATAACAGGCAACATTTCGTCGCGCATGTGGGACACAACAGCCTGCCGGACGCACAGGCACTGGTGCGGGCAGCGAGCGGCTCGGGAGCCGACGTGATCTCAGCGATGGCTCCGACCTTTTTTAAGCCGGCCAACGCCGAGGCGCTTTGCGATTGGTTTGTCGAGGTGACTCGACCGGCCCCGGAGATGCCGTTTTACTTTTACGACATCCCGTTGATGACCGGTGTCACCCTCGACACACGTGAGTTTATCGACTTGGCCAAGGAACGGTTGCCCAGGTTCGTGGGCGTCAAGTTCTCCAACTTCGACGATGACATGCTGCAGGCATGCGTGCGCAACAAAGGTGGATCTGCCAGCATCCTTTACGGCATCGACCAGCGATTGCTGCACGGGTTGAGCGTGGGCTGCCACGGCGCGGTAGGCAGCACTTATAATTTTGCCGCGCCACTGTACCGAAGGATTCAGGCCGCGTTCGATGAGGGTGACCTTGATGCGGCCGAGGCTCTCCAGGCGAAGTCCGCCGGGATGATCAAACTGTTCATGGAGTGCGACTACCTGCCAACGGCCAAGGCGGTGATGGCGTTGGTCGGCATGGACTGCGGCCCGGTGCGCCCACCGCTGCAACGCCTGTCCCCTGCCAGCCTCGACCAGCTTCAGCGCGACCTCGACGCGATGGGTTTCTTCGACTGGGCAGTGAATTGACTTCCCGCTTCCCGGTGCTCACGACTCGCTGCCAACACCCCGACTGCGAAAACCGGACGGCGTCAGCCCGGTGTATTGCAGAAACACGGTGCTGAAATACTGGCTCGAGTTGAAGCCAACCTCGAACGCGATCTCCGTCACCGGCCGCGATGTTTCCGACAGCAACCCCCGGGCGGCCTCCAGCCGGAGCCTCTGCAGATAGTCGTTTGGCGTCATGCCGGTGCTGGCGCGGAACAACTCAAAAAAACGGGAGCGACCGTAGCCGATGTGAGTGACGAGTTTCCCGACGGAGAGAGGTTTGTTCAGGTGAGCGCGCATGTAGTCGATCGCTGCATTCACGATAAACTGCGAGTCCCTTGAGTCCACGGCGCTCAACTGCCTCGCCGCCCCCGAGATCGCAGAGCAGACGTCGATCCGCAAGTCCGCCGCCGAAAGTTCGTCGTCGTTTCGTTTTTTACTGCTTAACTTTCTGTCAAGTTGAGCAATGGTTTGCCGCAAGTCCTGGCCAAGCGGATGCACGGTGAGGCTGTTCGTCTTGAAGTGACGCCGCAACCAGCCCAGGTCCCGGATTGTGAACGGCGTGTTGCGCGTGGCTCCCCGTGCGTCGAGCGCCAGCACGATGCCGATGAGCGTGGTCGGCATGCGCAAATCCTGCTCACCCCGGTGCATCACACCGGGCGGCACCACCATGAAATGCCCCCCCGCCAACTCGATCGAATCACGATCCTGGAATTCGTAAACCGTCGCGCCGTCCATCACAAAAAGCAGCTCGAACTGGTTGTGCGAATGCCAGGGAACCCGCGACGCGGTGTGACTGAAAATCGCCGAGATGGACTTGACCAGCGACAAACCCACCTTCGCCCCGCTCACGCGGTCACGGATGCCGATGGTGTCAGGCCTTGTGTGAGAATGCGCCATGTTCAAAATAGTCCAACGGATTATTCTGCAAGACCGATTTAAACACTTAAGGCATATTGTCCAGACCTTTTTTGACCAAGCACTGCTAACAACCCCAATAAACCTATCGCCATGTACAAAAAAGAAACAAACCGAATCAAGCGCGGCCTGTCAGCTTTGGTGCTGTCCGCCGCGACTTTCTGGGGTGCCACGAGCGCCGACGCACAAATCGTCATCGACGGCCACTTCGCCGATTGGGACGGAATCAACGCCACCACCGTGGACGATGCCAAGGACATGGCCGACTCCAGCGGCGACATCCGCCAGATCCAAGCCCACGTCGAGGGCGACAACCTGCACCTGTCGATGACCGTCGATGGCATCGCCGCGCCCTCGGTGGAGGATACTCCGGAGGGGATGAAGAACCGTTACTACTACCATTGGCTGTTCGACACCGACAGCGACATCGCCACCGGATTCAAAAATGACGCCTACGAGGGCAACCCCACCGGCTTGGCCAAGCC
>DQOE01000319.1 GCA_015658765.1 Verrucomicrobiota bacterium
CGGCGCCCTTGGCCAAGGGCTCAACGATGTAGGCCGGTTGGCCAAGCGGATGCGCCAACGGCGTGGTATCGTGGTAGCCGTAGCGACTGCCACTGCCGGGGTAGACCATGTAGCCGCTGTCGGGGCCGCGCGGGTAATGCCAAAGCTTCACCACTTCGCCGTTCACGTAGAGGAATTGGTTGAGCTTCATTTCGTCCCACTTGAAGAGCCGAAAGTCGCCGGAGGTGTTGGAGTCTTTCCCGCGGAAGGTCAGCCAGGATTCCCGCACAGCCTTGAGTCGAACGCGTTCGATGGGGTGGCCGGCGGCATCGAGCACTTCCACTTTGGAATCCAGCGGCGACTTGCTACGGGCGGCGTTGATTTCCATCACCCATTGTTCGCCGGCCTTGGCCGCGAACCGGAACACGTCTGTGTCGTTCTCTTTCTTGCCATAAATCACGCCGGTGACTTTGACTGGCGCCTTGATGTCCATCGCCGACCTTGGATCGTTGTTGGGTTCTTTCTCGGAAAGTTCCGCCTGGTCAAGCGCGGTCTGAGGGGTGACTTGAGGAGATTGTGCCTGGGCGAGGGTCGTCTTCGGCTTGGCCAGGCGCAGTTTATATTTCTGAAGCGAGCCATCCATCCGGCCGACGTGCAGCGAGTTTCCATCGTTGCCAAAGGCCAAGGCGGAGACGACATCCGGCTGGCTGGCGATGGTCTGCAGTGGCTCAAGGCTTGGCAGCGCCCAAACTTTCACCGAGCGATCGGCGGAGGCGGTGGCCAAGCGCGTGCCCGCTTGGTTGATCGCGAGGTCGGTAATTTCGTCCTCGTGCGCATAGCGAACGCGCTCGAGCGGATTGATTTCCGCTTGGTCGCCGCTTATCCATTTCCACATGCGGATTTGTTTGTCGGCACCGGCAGCGATGACGTGTCGGCTGTCCGGCGTGAATGCGGTGATGAATTGTTCGCCAGTGGGTTGGCCGAATGTGTCGAGCCGTTGGCCGGTGGTGGTGTTCCAGAGCTTTACCGAAGAGTCGCCACCGGCGCTGGCCAGCACCTTGCCGTCAGGGCTGAAGGCGATGCCGTACACGGCTCCGTTGTGGCCCTTGAGCGTGTTCAGCAGCTTGCCGGTTTTTGCGTCCCAAAGTTGGATGAGCCGATCGTAGCCGGCAGTGCCCAAGCGCTGGCCGTCCGGTGAAAACGCAACCCCATACAAGGCATCGCGATGGCCTTGGCTGAATTCGCGAACGCGATCTCCGGAATCAAGATCGAACAGAACCGCGACACCGTTCAGGCCGGGAACACCGGAGGCGACTGCCAGCCATTTGGCGTCCGGCGAAATGGCGATGGCGTTCACTTTGCCGGGAATCCCCTTGAGCGCCTTGTCGCCGAGCTGAATTTCGCCATAACGCCCAACAGCAAGCTGCCCGTTTGAGGCGACGGCCATGGCGGTAACCGGGCGGGTGGCATTTTTGTTCGCTGCCGTTTTCGGGACGTTCAGCGTGGCAAGGATGGAGTGATCGTCACTTGGTCCTTTCGCGCCGCTGTTGATCCACGCTGTAAGCGTGGCGATGTGTTGCGTTGTAAGTTGCGGTTCCTTGCGCGGCGGCATGTACGGCTTTACCTTCTTGGTGACGGCCTTGATGAGCAGGGAGCCATCGGCCTTGCCCGGTTGAATGGAGGCTCCGCTTTCGCCGCCTTTCATCAGCGCCCTGAATGTTTCCACAGAAAACTCGCCTTCAAGGTCAATGTCATTGTGGCAGCCGGCACAGTACTCGCGCAGGATCGGAGCAACGTCCTTGTGAAAATCAATCGTTTCCCCGAAAGCCGGCAGGGCGATCAGCGAAAGAACGAAAGAAAGTAGAAATTTCATGGCTCAGTGTTGGAACAAGAATTCGCGGCTGGTCATCAATGCCCAGAAGAGATCTTCCACGACGCCGCGGCGTTCGGTTTCGGGTGCCACCTCGAAAATATTCTGAAGCCGTTTACGTTCCGAGTCGCTGGGGCGGCGGGAGAGGCAGAGCAGGTAGGCTTCGTCGATAATATCGCCGTTGCTCTGCGTGATCATCGTGTTTACACGGCTTTGTTTGCTGCGGAGGTTATTATTGAGCGTGTCGCCATTGGAGAGGTGAAGCACCTGCACCATGCTGGGTTTGTTGGAGCGTTCGCATTCGCAAGTGATCTCGCGTTCATTCCGCCCGAAGGTCTTGAGGAAGTACGAGGTCACGGCGGAGTCGGAGAGTTGCAGCGCGCGCGTTCCCTCCCGGTACAAGCTTGTTCCCTCCGTGCTGCCGTCGGAGAGGGTGATTCGGTTGTATTTCGGAGACACACGGGTTACCGACGTGATCGCGTCCTGCAATACCTCGGCCATTAAACGGCGAGGATAGTAGCGGGAGTAATATTTTTGGTCGCCCTCGTTTTCCGGCAACGGCGTGCTGCTGCGGCGATACGTCTCGCTTCGCAGGATGAGCCGCATAAGCGACTTGAGGTCGTAGTCATTTTTCACGAGATGCTCGGAGATTGTCTGCAACAATGGTTCGTTGGAGGCGGGGTTGGAGATGCGAAGGTCGTCCACAGGTTCGACGATGCCGCGACCGAAGAAATTGGCCCAGACACGATTGGCGATGGAGCGAGTGAAGTACGGGTTCTCCGGTGAGGTCAGCCAATCGGCCAAAGCTTCGCGGCGATCTTCGGTCGAGTCGCTGGCGATCGCTTGGCCGTCCAGCGGGGCCGGCGGTTGAGGTTTGCCGGTGCGCGGTTGGATGAGATCACCTCGGTCGGCGATGAACAGCGTCCGTGCACCGTCGCCGCTGCGGGCGTCGCCACCCCAGCCCTTGGCCCGGACGCGGGCGAACAAGTTGGCGAACGAGTAGTATTGGTCATTCGTCCATTTTTCCAACGGATGATTGTGGCACTTGGCGCAGTTGATGGAGAGGCTCATGAACGCTTGGCTCACGTTTTCCGCCATCGTTTCCGGATCCTGATGGATGGAGTAAAAATTTGCGGCGCCATTTTTCAATGTGTCCCCCTTGGCGGCGACGACTTGTCGGACGAGTTGATCCCAAGGGGTGATTTTTTCGATCTCGCCGCGAAGCCAATCGTAGTAGGCTTTGAGGGCCAGGGGGCGTAGTTTTTTGCTGCTGATGAGGAACAAGTCGGACAGACGATAGGCCCAGTAGTCGACGAATTCCGGCTGAGCTAGTAGTTTTTCGATCAGATCGTCTCGCTTGGTTTCGGAGGTGTCGGCGAGGAACGCCTTGGTTTCTTGCGGTGTTGGCAACATGCCAACGACGTCGAGATAAACGCGCCGGATGAATTCACTGTCGGAACTTGGCTTGGACGGCTTGAGGTTGAGTCGCCGCAACTGCTCTATGACACGTTTGTCGATGACATTGCGCTTGGGGGTGCGCGCAAACACTTCGTCGGGGATCACGCTTGGCCAAGGGGAGGTGATGCGGGCCAAGGCGATCTGTCCGGAATACCAAACGCTGATCGCGCCTTCACCGTAGCCGATGACCTTGGCCAAACCGGTGGCTTCGTCAACTTCGGCTACGGTGGCATCAGTCGAGGTGAAGCGCGCCCAGCGAGTAACGTCCCGCTTGGTTCCGTCGCTAAAAAAGGCGTGTACGGTTAACGGCTGTGTGTCGCCTTTTTTAAGTTGCGAAAGGGCAGGGGAGAGTTCGATCCGGTTCAGTTCGGTATCGTCTGTCGATGGGCCTGGGGCACCTTGCTGAATCCACTCGATGAGTAGTTTGTAATCGTCGGAATCTTCGTGGAGGAATTTGCCGCCTTTGTGGCGGACGGCAGCAGTGGGTTTGATGACGAACAAGCTGCGAGCCGGGTCGGCGAACTCGATGCGGCGGCCGCGGTTTTCGCGAGTGATGTTATAATGATCGGTCGCGGGATCGTAGGCGTTCAGGCTCAGGCGAAAACCGCCTTTACCGGCAAGGGCACCGTGGCAACCGCCACTGTTGCAACCGGCCTTTGACAACACCGGCAAAACATCATGCCGAAAACTCAACGGCCGATCGCTGGCAACGACAGACGTCACCAAGGCGAGTAGACTCAAGAAAGCTAGTGTTCTCACGCAAACAGTTCCTTGATCGGTTCGTTGCCGAAATCGACGAGCGGGAAGGGACGTCCGGATGGGCCGGGCAGGGTGGCTTTCGGGTCGAGGCCAAGGCTGTGAAAAATCGTCGCCACGACATCGCCGGGTTCGACCGGTCGTTCAGCCGGGAAGCCGCCAATCGGATCGCTTTTGCCGACCACGCGGCCGCCTTTCACACCGCCACCTGCGAAGGAGCAGGTGAAGCATTGCGGCCAGTGATCGCGCCCGCCGGCCGGGTTCACCTTCGGCGTTCGACCGAACTCAGATAGCGTTGTGACCATCGTATCGTCGAGGAGACCGCGGTCATGTAGGTCCTCGATCAACGCGCTGTAGCCCCGGTCGTACATTGGCGCGACCTGCTCCTTCATCTGCTTCACTGAGATGAACGGCTTCGATCCGTGGATGTCCCACGAGAGTTGATCGAACACTGTAAGGAAACTGTTGATGGTGATCATCCGTACGCCATTCTCCACCAAGCGGCGGGCAAGCAAGCAGCATTGTCCAAAGCGATTCATGCCGTAGCGTTCGCGCACGGATTGTTTTTCCTTCGTGAGATCAAACGCGGCCCGGGCCTGTTCGCTGGTCATCATGCGGAACGCGGAGTGGAAGCTTTCGTTCAGCAGTCGGGCGTCCTCGCTGGCTTCAAAATTTTTCACCGCGCTGTCGACGATATCGCGCATCTTCCGACGGCGATCGAGTCGTGCCGCGCCGATCTGATCCGGCGGCAGCAGATCCGGCACCTTGAAATCCTTTTTTGATGGATCGGCGTTCAGCGCGAACGGATCGTGGGCCTTGCCGAGGAAACCTCCCGCCTGGCCGTTGGGCATATTGCCGCCGCCGCGCCCCATCAATTCCGGCAGCACGACAAATGGCGGCAGGTCGCTCTTGCGTCCGAGCAGGTAACTGGCGACGGCTCCGGCGTGCGGCGTTTGCACACCGCCGGTGAAGCGCCGGCCAGTCTGCATGATCTGCCAACCAGCATCGTGCACTGCCGCGCCGCCGTGATGCACGGTGCGGACGAGTGAAAACATGTCGGCTATTTTCGCGTGCATCGGCAGGATTTCGGAGATGTCGATATCGGGCGACTTGGTGCGGATCGGCTTGAACGGGCCGCGAATTTCGCGCGGTGCATCGGGTTTCATGTCCCAGAGGTCGACGTGGCTCGGCGCGCCGAGGTTGAATATCATGATACATGCGCGGTTATCATGGCCAGGTTTTACTGCACCATGCTCCTTTGCGGCGAGTAACTGCGGCAGCGACAGGCCGACGGCACCGAGCGCTCCGATTTGCAGAAATTCGCGTCGTTTTAAATGGCTGCCACCACAGATGGAGGCGTTTTCTTCAGCCAGAAAATCAAACATGATTCACCTTTCATTTCGCGGTGTTTCGCACCGCAGTGTGAAGTGCAGGAAGATTACCCTCCTGGCAGCCTTTTGCACAACGAAAACGGTTCCGTGCAGACAATAATCAGGGAAAGGCGCGGCGGCGCTGCTGCGGATCCCAGTTCTCAATGTACTCGGCGGTGTTGTCGTTCCTGGGATTGATCGTACAATCGCTAATGGTGCGGATGTGAATGCGTTGATCGTATCTGGAGGTTTTGCCTCTAAAACACCGTTAGATTTGGTCGAAGAAGAAAAACAAAAAGAGATCGCCGACCTCCTCCGCAAACACGGCGGCAAGACGGGTGAAGAATTGAAATGAATCAGTCCGCCTTGCGGGGAGCGATTCGTATCGCTACGCCTCCCTGTTTTCTCATTGAAACTTTGAGGACTGTCTTTGAACTGACGTGCCTGCGCTCGATGCCTACTTTCGTGCTCGTCGGCACTGACGTGTCATCGCGATAGATATATGCCACGAAGTGCTGGCCTTCTGGAAGGAAGTCGAGGGCGACGTCGAGCGTACGTGGCTCAACCGCATTGAGGCAACCGATGAACCAGTCTCGGCTCTTTCTCCTCGCAACCACTCCATATGCTCCAATCTTGGAATGCAGGACCTTCGTTTCGTCCCAAGTGGTCGGCAAGTGTTTCCAAAACTCCAGCTCCGGCTCGTCTTTCGCCATGGCGGGGCGGTCATACCAAAAGAGGAACTGGATCGGACTGAAGAAGCAGACGGACTTGGCAAGCTGACTTGCGTGAGAGGAGGTTTGGTCGACATAGCCGTTGTAGTAGCAGAACGTGTGATCCGCCGGTGCGACGATCATACG
>DQOE01000284.1 GCA_015658765.1 Verrucomicrobiota bacterium
GCCTCGGAGGCTTTCGTATTCATCGACGAACACACCAAGAGCATCCAGCAAAGCGCCTTCGGCGCGAACGCCGGCACATGGACACTGTTCGGCACAGCCAAGTGGACGTGGATCAGTTTCCCGGCGACCCGACACAACAACGGCACGGTGCTGTCGTTCGCCGACGGCCACGCCGAGTCATGGCGCTGGGTCGAGAAGAAGACAATGGAGACCGCAGCCAAACCGATTCCATGGCTCGTTCTGCAGCCGGGCCAACGCGGCGGCGATCGCGATCTTCAGCGCCTCTTCAACGCCATCCCCCAGACGATCCCGGTGAAGTAGGGGGAGGAGTTTCAAGTTTTCGATTGAGTCCTCGCGTGAGGCTGCTTGGCCTGACGCTCAACCCGTCAGCTTTTGCCGATGCAATACAGGCGGCTGTTCGTGCGGATGAACAGGCTGCCGTGCGCGACGGCGACGCTGGCGCGGGTCTGGTCGTCGCCCGCTTCCCCCATCTCGGCCCGGTGCAAAATCTTGCCGCTCTTGGCGTCAATGACATGCACAGTGCCCGCGTGGTTCATCACGTACAATTTGCCATCCGCTCCGGTTGGCGAGCCCCGGAAGAGCGGGCGGCTCTTCAGGTCGATCGCCCACTTGGCCTTTCCGGTTTTCGGCTCGATCCGGGTAAGCATCTTGTCACGCCCCTCGCCGTACAGCACAAAAAAGTCGTCCTGATAAAACAACGGCGTGCAGACATCGCTGCTCACGCCGTCGCGGCTGCCCTCACTGTGCCACAGCATGCCGCTGCTGCTGACGTCGCCCTTCGCGCCGGCTTTGAGCGCGTACACCGGCGCGCGCTTGGGCGCACACGCCAACACCACTCCGGCACCCGCCACCGGCGAGGGCACCAGCCGCCAGTGGCCGATGCGCGTCGGGTTCCACGTGCCCCAGCGCCAGAGTTCCGCGCCGCTCCCGGGGTCGTGCCCCGTGATGCAGTCGCCGCCGGTGATGAGAATTTCCTCCCGCCCGCCGTGCGTAAACGGCACCGGCGTGCTGTACGCCTCGAGCGACTCGGCCTTGGCCCTGGCCGGGCGGTAAACTTTCCACAGTTGCCCGCCGGTTTTCGGGTCGAGCCCCAGGATGTACGACTTGCCGTTGTCCCGGCCGCGGCCGTGAACCCTGGAATTCCGCTGCAACACCTGCAGATACAGCGTGCCGTTGTGGAGCAGCGGGCTGCTCGAAGGAGTCCATTGATACGCAAACTCGCCGTGCTCCTTCTCAATGTTCTTGGCCCACATCTTTTTGCCGTCCGTGGTGTACGTCGCCAGCGCGCCGTTGCCGTAGTAGAAACTCACGAGTTGCCCGTCCGTCACCGGCGAAGGCGCGGCATAGTTGCTCCGATTGTCCTTGTTGTGACCGTGCGCCACGACATGCTTCCACTTGAGCGCACCGGTTTTCCGGTCGTGGCAACTCGCCATCAACTGCTGTTCCTCCGGATTCGACGAGGACACAAAAACATGATCCCCAAAGACAATCGGTGTTGCCGCGCTTGGCCCAGGCATCGGTGCACTCCAGATCACGCCCTGAGTTTTGCTGAACTTGACCGGCAAATCCTTCTCGTCGGTGGAGCCGTTGTGGTTTGGCCCACGCCAGTTCCCCCATTCGCCGGCCTGCACCCCGGCCAACGACAGCCCAAGCGCCACGGCCCATAGCATATTTTTCGCGATTTTCATGATAACAGTTTAACTAAAAAGTCTTCAGGATCGGGCGAATGCTGCCATCCGCTTGGCCAGGTGACCAGCGCAAAATCATCCTTAACTCCACTTAGCCAGGCAGTCGACGATTACGGCTTGGTTCCGGTGAGGACGGCACAATGCACCAGAGTATTCACTATCTGCCCATCGGTGATCAGTCCGGCAGCGTTCAGCATCGCTCGATACTCCGCTGCGCTGTACGCCCTGCCCTCCGTCACTGAGAACAGCGCTGACGAATAAAGCGCGATCGGCAGCGGCCCGTCCATTGTGTCGTTCAGGAACACATCGTGGATCAGCATCCGACCACCACTCGGTAGCTTGGCGGCATACCGAGCCGTCAACTCGCGGCACTCCGGTTCGTCCCAATCATGCAGAATATTCGAAAACAGAACCATCTGCGCAGCCGGCAGATCGTCGATTCGAAACATGTCTCCCTCGATGATCTCCACCCGATCGAGCAGCCCCTTTTCCCGCGCAAACTCCTCGGCGATCCGGACGACCTCCGGCAACTCAACAATCACCGCGCGCAGGGTCGGGTTCGCCTGCAGCAACGAGTAGCTGTACAGGCCAGTTCCGCCGCCGACGTCGAGCAGCGTCGTCACCCCACCCATCGGCACGACCTTGGCCAGATATGGCGCAACATTCTTCGCGCGACCGCAGAGCGACAACGTAAAGTGCCGCGCAAGCTCCTCGCTCTCCATTGCCGAACGTTTGCCTTCGCGATAAATAAACGCCACACCATCGTCGTTATCCGAGCCAAGCGGACGATTGCTCCGAAGCAACTTCACCATGTTGACGACTCCCGGTGACGCCGAGGCCAGACCGAGATAGTCCCCCATGAAAAACGCGCCGTCCGGCAACAGGTGGTTTCGCGCCAGATCAGTCAACTCCAGTTTGCCGGCAGCATTCACGCGCAATAGTTCCATCGCCCGGAGCGCGGTGAATAGCACCACGCTGGGCCGCCGCTCCAGGCCAAGCGCCTGGCCAAGCGCAGTTTCGGTTTGCGGCTCGTTGGCCAGGCGGCCAAAGACATTGAAGTGCGCCGAGGACGCGACCAGTAACTCGGTGCCATAGCCGCCGCGGAACAACTCAAAGATCGGCGTGGGATCGGTTGGCGGAAACACCGGCTGCAATTGGTGTGCACTCACTTGGCCAAGCGCTTAGTCGAGCTTCTCTTTTTCAAAGTCGGTGGGGCGAACCCAGCCGGCCCGCACCTTCTCCCCGCCCATGTAGCGCCGGTAA
>DQOE01000223.1 GCA_015658765.1 Verrucomicrobiota bacterium
CCAAGGCCGTTTACGACGTGCAAATCCGTCAGCGCCTGGCCGGCAAGCCGACCGAGTGGCGATATGTCGGCGAGACCTTCAAGACTGAATTTGCCGTGGGCAAACTGGAGCCGGGAACCTTGTACGAGGTTCGTGTCCGCGCCTGGGCCAACAAGACGCCAGGGCCGTGGCAGATAAAGGAGCACGCATTCACTACGGGCGGCGGGGAGGGGGAGCAGACGATCGACCACGCCGGCCATGTTGGTTTTCAAGTGATCCCCGGCGGCAAAATGCGCCTCACTTGGCCGGCCGGAAGGGGGCGCTTCGTCGTGGAGTCCACTGAAAGTATCGCCGGTTCGTCGTGGGCGACAGTCGATATTCGTCCGGTTCAGATCTCCCAGGTGATGGTGGCGGATCTTCCCATCGGGGAAACCGGCATGCGTTTTTTCCGCGTGCGGAACTGAGCGTCAGTCCAGCCCGTACTTCTCGATCCACGACTGCGGCAGCGTGCCGAAGCTTAGTAGCCAGTCATTGAACCGGCGCAGCGACCAGTCGCGGCCCTTCACCAGTTTCCGGTAAAGCCGCGCGTTCTCCAGTCGTCCCAGCCAGTAGCTCATCGGCACGCCGGGGCTGCCAGTGTACCAATTCACGTCCGCCTCGGCACGGGCCTTGGTGAAACCGAGATGTTTCTGCATGTGCTTCACCGCCTGGCCGTAACGGTACGCACCGGTTTGTAACCGGAGATCGACGAGGATGCGGTGGCAACGCCAAAGGGCGTCGTGCAATTGCTGGAGCTTCAATTCCGGTGACTTGATGATGCCGAGATCGACACACATCTGTTCGCACCACAGCGTCCATCCCTCGTAGAAGACGGCGTGCTCATCGAAGACCCGCCGCCACCTGCGCGGGTGTGCGTTGGCGAAAATGAACTGCAGGTGGTGGCCGGGATACGCCTCGTGCGCGCAGGTCAACTCGAGCCCGAAGTGCTGCTGTCGCTCCGCCAATTTGGCGGCCTCCGTCTTTTTGCCCAGGCCAAGGTCGTTCACCCAAAAGTAACCCCGCTGCCGTTTGTCGAAAGGCCCCGGCGGTGAGTAGGCCGCCATCGGGATGACGTGCCGCATGAACTCCGGCACGAGCGTCACCGCCAGCGAGTCGCCCCTCGGGAACGTCATCGCCTTGGCCACCTTGAACTTTCGAATAATTTCGCGATTCGTTTTCTGGTAAAGCGCGAGCAGGTTGCCCTTGGGTTTCCATGATTTGCGGGCCGACTCGACAACCTTCTCGACAGACCGGTTCCGGCCAAACCTGGCACACGCTCTCCGTAGTAGGACGCCGACTCGGTCGATCTCCGACAGCGCCACCGCCTCCACTTGTCCAACAGTGTAGTCAAGTCCAAGCTCGTCGCGGATGCGCCGCTGCAGCGCCGCGGCGCCGATGGCAAACGAGCCCGGCTTGGCCAAGCGCTTGGCCAGGATCGAGTCGTGGTAACGCTGGCAGGCGCGGTTGGCCGCGGCCAGCAGCGACGAATCGGAGCGTTGTCTGCCATTGGCCTGAAGGAACCCGGCCACCGCATCGAAGAACACCCCGGACGCCTTGAATGAATCAGCCATGATGCCGCGCCACACCCGCTCGGGCCGCGTGACGAGCCGGGCGGCTTGGCCAAGGTAGCGCGGTGTGTCACGCAGCAGGCCGCGGATGTTCCTGGCTGCCCGCTTGGGTTTGTCCTCGCCTCGCTGGAGTTCCTTCAGCAGAAAGCCAAGCACCTCGTCGATCCCGGTGGGATCCAGCTCATGCCGCCCGCGATCAAACTCCTCGCACTCCCGCAGCAGTCGGGCCCGAAACGCTAGTCGGTCGAGGTTCTGCTCGTTGGACAACGCGGAGGGGGCAATCGTGTCAAGCTTGCCCAGGGCGGCGCGGCGCCTGGCCTGTTGTTTACGGAGCGCAGTCAGCGTGGCGGGATTGAGCCTGCCCTCGCCAGTACTCAACCCGACGTGGGTGGCATCGGCGGGGTGCTCGCGGTAAAACGTGTTGAAGTAACCGTCGAGCAACTGCTCGAACGTCCTGGAATCTGATCTCATTCCCGCGGGAGGATAAGTGTCTGGAAGGGCGGGGCAATCCAAACCTTCGCTCAGAGGAATTGTTTGCGGTACTGCAGCGGTGTCATGCTCATGGTTTTCTTGAACTGCACCGTGAATGAACTTTGGTCGTAAAAGCCCAGCGCGAAAGCGATGTCGCCGATGGGCCTCGATCCGTTGCAGAGCAGGTCGCACGCCTCGTGGATTCGCATTTTCATGATGTACTGCGTCGGCGAAAGGTTGAAGTAGCTCTTGAACTTGCGTTCGAACTGGCGGAGGGACAATTGGCACATTAAAGCGAGATCGATGATCGAGGTTTTTTCGCGATAATGGCCATGAATGTAATCGAGCGCCTTGTTGATGTCCTGCTCGTCCGGGAATCTCTCACGGTACTGATGGTAATCCTGGATGATCCCCATGATGCCAAGCACCTTGTTGGAGGATGAGAGGATCGGATACTTGCTGGTCAGAAACCACGATGGGATGCCCTGCCGGTTCAGGAACAATTCCACGATTTTCGTGACGGGCTCACGATGCTGCATGATGGCCAGGTCGTCCCGGCGATATTTTTCAGCCAAGCGCCTCGGGAGCAACTCAAAGTCGGTGTGCCCAATGAACGCCTCCTCGGAATCAAATCCATAAAGCGCAACCAGATGCTTGTTGGCCGCCAGCAAAACCCCGTCCCGATCCTTGGCAAAAAAGGAAAGCCCGGGGACGCAATCGAAAAGATGATAAAACCGACTTTCGGGGTTGATTGCCCTGAGCATGCTTGAGCGTCGTTTTTTGGCCTGAATGGTATCAATCATGGGAGTATAGATCTAAATAGTTCGCTGGATTAACGTGTCGCTTTGATAATAAAAAAGGCCCAAAACAGGCAAGACATTTTTTTTGAATGAGCGTAGCTTCTCCTTCGTTCGTTCAAGGACGTAATGATGACTTTGGTTTTAAAACAATTTGGCTCCAAAACAGTTTTGGCTTTGGGTTGCTTGGCTTTGGGCGTTGGGGGTTCTGCCGCGGAGTTGTCGGACGCGGCCAAGGTTGAGTTTTTTGACAACAAGATTCTCCCCATCCTCAAGGCGCAATGTTTCAAGTGCCACGGGGCGCGGGAGAAACTCAAGGGCAACCTTCGCCTCACCAGCCGGGAGGGCCTGCTCAAGGGCGGCAAGTCCGGCACGGCGATCCACTTGGCCAAGCCGGAGCAGAGCCTGTTGCTGGCGATGATCTCGTGGAAGGACGAAGACCACGAGATGCCGCCGAAGAAGAAATTGTCGGATGAACAGATCGCCTTGCTAACCGGGTGGGTGAAACTGGGCGCTCCGTTTAATCCCGCCAGCGAGATTCATGGCAAAGAGCTTGCTCACGGCGACTTGCCGACGAACGAGATCAACGAGCGCACCACGTCCGCCTGGGCGTTCAAGGCGGTCAAGGCGACTCCCGCGCCGGAGGTCGATGACGCCAATTGGCAAAAGAACGGCATCGATGCGTTCGTTTACGATCGGCTGCACAAGGCCGGTTTGCGGCCAAGCACCCCGGCGGCCAAGCGTGTGTTGATTCGCCGGGCTTGCTACGACTTGACCGGCCTGCCTCCGTCGCCGCCGGAGGTCGAGGCGTTTCTCGCCGACTCGTCGCCGGGCGCGTTCGAGAAAGTCATCGACAAGTTGCTGGCCTCGAATCGGTATGGCGAAAAGTGGGGGCGGCATTGGCTCGACCTTGTTCGCTTTGCCGAGACAAACGGGTACGAGCGGGACAGCCGGAAGGATTTGATGTGGAAATACCGCGACTACGTCATTCGCGCCTTCAACGAGGACAAGCCGTACGACCGTTTCGTCATGGAGCAGTTGGCTGGCGACGAGCTTCCGGATCGCGACGCCGACAGCGTCACGGCCACCGGCTTTTATCGGCTTGGCATTTGGGATGATGAACCGGCGGATCGCGAGTTGGCTCGCTACAATTATCTCGACGACATCCTGCGGACCACCGCCGAGACGTTCCTCGGCTTGACCATCGGCTGCGCCCGCTGCCACGACCACAAGATCGATCCCATATCGGCGAAGGACTACTACTCGATGCTCTCGTTTTTCAGCGACATTACGCCGCACGGCAAGGGCAACCGCAACCACGTGGCGATCAGCGATCCGGCCGATAAGGCGGCTCACGAGAGGGCTGTCGCGGCCAAGCAAACGCGGGAAGCCGATTTGCAGGCCAGGCTCGCGCCGCTCGAGGAGGCGTTCATCGCCGGCTTGGCCAAGCGCCGGCCGGAACTCAAGCTGGGCACCGGCTTGGCCAAGGGCAAAAAGGACGCATGGGTCGTCCCGGACGCCAACCGCGGTAAAGGCGTAAAGTGGGAGTTCACTTACGACAAACCGGCGGACAACTGGTTCGAGATCGCCTTCGACGACAGCAAGTGGCGCAAGGGGCGCAGCGGCTTTGGCGCTCCCGGCACACCAGGCTCGAAGGTGCGGACGCCCTGGCATTCGAGCGATATCTGGCTGCGCCGCGATTTTCGTTTCGACACCATCCCGGGACAGTTGACCCTAAAGATTCACCACGACGAGGACGCCGAGGTTTATCTCAACGGCAAACAGATCAAGACTTTCAAGGGGCATCTGCAAAAGTACACCGAGATTGATGTCACCGACGAATGCCTCGATGTTCTCCAGACCGGGCGGAACACTTTGGCGATTCACTGCAAACAAACGGGTGGTGGCCAGTACATCGACGCCGGCTTGGTGGTGGATCAAAGCACCACACCGGTGCCGGCCTTGGCGGCCAGGTACGGCAGGGAGGTTTTGGGAGAGGCCAAGCTGGCAAAATACAGCAA
>DQOE01000149.1 GCA_015658765.1 Verrucomicrobiota bacterium
ACCATCATGACAGCGAACTGGCCCAAGGCGTTCGATGCTTCGTTCAACGAGCTTTACGGGTTGGACGACACGGTGGATCGCCTCGTCGCCGCGAAGCACGATCTTGTGACGCAGGGACGCAACCTCCGCGCCGCGTACAACATTCCGTTCAACAAAAAAATCGACTACACGTTCAGTCCCGGCGGCAAGTCGGATGCCCATGAGGTCGAGGTGCTGAAAGTGCTGCTTAACGCCGAGTCGGTTTCGCTTGGCTCGAAGGTGCCCAAGGGCACGCCGCGCGTTGGTTCGGCCTTTGGCGATTTGTATTTGCCGCTGGAGGGGTTGATTGACTTTGACGCCGAACGGAAGCGCTTGGCCAAGGAGTTGGGGAAAACCGAGAAAGAGATCGCCAAGGTTGAGTCGAAACTCAACAACTCCAGTTTTGCCGAGCGCGCCCCCGCCGAAGTGCTCGATGAGCAGCGCCAACGCCTGGCCGGTTGGCAGGCCAAGCGCGGACAAATCAACGAGGCGATCGGTAATCTTTCGAATTGATGACCGTTTCAGAAAAGAAAAACCTGCTTGCGGTTGCCGTGAAGGCTGCGCATGCCACTGGAGATATCATGCGGCGCAACCGCTTGGCCTTGAAGAAAATCAACGAAGCCACCCAGCGCGACATCAAGCTGGAACTGGACGTGCGCTGCCAGCGCAAGATCGAGTCGATGCTGACCAAGGCGCATCCGGAGATTGCCGTCCTTGGCGAGGAGGAGAATGCCGGCGACATCGAGAGCGAGCTACGCTGGGTGGTCGACCCGATCGACGGCACGGTGAATTTCACTTACGGCATTCCGCACGCCTGCGTGTCGATCGCGCTGCAGCAGCGCTTGGCCAGGCAGAACAAATATGGGGAGAATTACGAAACGATCATCGGTGCGGTGTACGATCCGTTTGTGGAGGAACTTTGGACGGCGATCAGGGGCCAAGCGGCCAAGCTCAACGGCAAACGGATACAAGTAAACGACGGGCCGCTGAAAGAAGCCATGTTGTCGATCGGCTTTGCCAAGGACAAAAAAACGATGGATTACATGATCCCGTACTTCAACAAGTTGGCGCTCAAAATTCGCAAGCCGCGAATGATGGGTTCGGCGACGTTGGCGCTGACGTACGTGGCTTGCGGCCGCTTTCACGGTTACATCGAGTCGAAGGTCAACCTGTGGGATATTGCCGCCGGAGGGCTGATTCTTGAGTGCGCGGGCGGTGAGTTTTGGCGAGCGCCACGCCGGAAAGGCGAACACTCCTATGTCGTCGTTGCCACCAACGGCAGGATACGAAAACAAATCGAGCGGATTTGCGGCCCACTCGACCCGGATGGTGTTTTGAAACAACCGCTACCAGTCAAGAGCAAGAGGTGACGTTCAGGTGTTATCCTTTAAGCGGCGACTGAGTGCGGCCCGACGGTTGAGCCGATCGCCAGACCAATCAAAAGGCCCATCACAACATCACCGTATACAGCACCGAAAGTGGTGCCAAAACTTATGCCCATTGCAACGCAGACTCCACTAACCTGTGCTGATTTTTTATTCACTTCTGTTTTATCTTTCTGTTACTGGATTTTGGGGTCGGCGGCGCTCTCCTTGACGGCGATTTGTTCCTTCGGGTTGAGCAGCTTGATGTAGTCGTGGAGGATGTGGAGTGTCTCGCGCATGTGCGGATCGAGCTTTGGCTGATCCTCTTCCTCCTCGGTTTCCTCGCCGTCCTCAGGGTCTTCCTCGAGACGGATTGGTTTCTCTTCGTTTTCGACTTCCTCACCCAGCTTGGTGTTGGTCTTGATCATCTTGATCGTGAGGTCGAAAACGGTTTCCTCGGCGTTGCCGCGTGACTTGCGTTCTTTTTTCCGCTTCTCGCGCTTGGCTTTTTCCTCGTCCCTTTCGGCAAGGCGCTTGGTTTCGCTGAGTGAGACGGACTTGTCCTTGAGGCGCTCCTTGAGCGTCTCGATGTCTTCCAGAATGTAGGCGAAATCCTGATCCCCCTTGATCCGCCCCTTGGAGTGCTTGACCAGCGTTTCAACGTGTCCGAGTACGCGGTTGACGCGGCGGTAGGCGAGTTTTTGCGTGTGATCGGCCTCGAGGCAGTTGGGCAGCGTGGCTTCGCCAATCTCCATGTAGTCATACGGTGTGGGCAGGATCAGGTCGGGGGTGACGCCTTGTTTTTGGGTGGTGCCACCGGCGACACGGTAGAATTTCGACACCGTGAGCTTGAGCTTGCCGGAGTCGGGCAGGCGCACCCAGTTGTTGAGCGGCATGACGGTTTGGACGCTGCCTTTGCCGTGGGTGGACAGGCTGCCGACGAGGAGCGCCCGGCCGTAGTCCTGCAACGCCGCGGCGACGATCTCGGAGGCGGAGGCGCTGAGCTTGCCGACGAGGACAATCATCGGGCCGTCGTAGCCGATCTTGGTGTCGTTGTCCTGCAGGACTTGTTTCCGGCGGCGGCTGTCGATGACCTGCACGATGGGGCCTTGTTCGATGAACAGGCCGGCCAGCTTGACGGCCTCGGGCAGCAGGCCGCCACCGTTGCGCCGGAGGTCAAGCACGATGCCGGTGACCTTTTCCTTTTTGAAACGATCCAGAATCAGTGACACGTCACGGGCGCAGTTTTCGTAAAATTGCGGGAGGTCGATCACGCCCAGTCGCGGCTGCAAGCCGTCCTTCTCCGGGTAGTCGATGACCTGTCCCTTGGCCAGGCTGTCGGTCAGCTTGATCTTGTCGCGGACCAGGCTCACCTCCCTGGTTTCGCTGTCATCGGCGGCATCGACCGGGATGATGGTCAGGCGAACCACCGTGCCTTTTTCGCCGCGAATCTTGTCGACGACCTTGTCGAGTTCCATCTCGACGACATCGAGGGATTCGCCATCCTCGCCTTGGGCCACGGCGACGATGCGGTCTCCCGGCTTGAGTTTTTTGCTGCGGATGGCCGGGCCACCGGGGACGAGTTCGACGAGTTTGGTGTAGCCGTCGTCCCACTGCAGCCGGGCGCCGATGCCGGTTAGGGAGAGTTTGATGTTGTTGATCTCAAAGTTCTCGGCCTCGCGCGGGCTGAAGTAATCGGAGTGGGGGTCGTAGCCGTTGGAGAGAGCGGTGAGGTAAACCTGCAACACGTCGCCGGAATCCATCTCGGTGCGGACGCGGAGGAAGCGTTCGTAGCGGCGGAGGATTTTCTCCTTTTCGGCCTTGATGTCGTACGGCTTGACCGGTGTGCCGTCGTCCTTCTTGACGACTTCGCCGTTGATGGCCTTGGCCTTCATTGCCTCGACGCCGCGGCGCTTGCCGAGGCGGGTGCCGAGCACCTCGTACTTGATGCGCTTGTGCCAAAAGTCGCGTGCCTCGGCCTCGGTCGCCGGCCAGTCGGCCTTGGTTCGGTTGGGGATGAACGATTCCTCGACGGTGAAATCGATGTCCGCCCAGATGATTTCCTCCAGCCAGCCGTGCGCCGTCTTGAGCCGGGTGAAGTAGCGTTTGTGAATCTCAAAGGCTGGCGAGACGTCGCCGCGCTTGGTCAGGTTATCGAGCAGTGTGCCGTACTTGGCCTCGAATTCCTCGTAGTCGGGTTGCAGGAAAACCATGCGGCTGTAGTCGAGCGACTCCATGTATTTCTTGAGGAACGCCTTCGAGATGTCGTCGTTGAGCGGCGTGCGCTTGAAGTGAGTGTTGGAGAGCAGAAACCCGACGACCCGGGCGATTTTGCCACTGTCCTTCTCCGATAACTCGACCGCTTGTCCAAGCGGGCCGGCCAGGAAGGCGATTGCTGCGATAAATGTGATGGTGTTTTTCATCCTCTTTGTCTTGGGCAGAGGGTGGGGCTGAAATGTTCAAAAAGCAAACGGGAATTGACCTACGGGGCTGTCTGGGCAGTATCCGAGCTTTCACGGGCTCATGGCTGAACACGCATCCACCACAAAAACAGGCTCTCCCAGAGGTTGGCTGGCCTGGATCGAGCGCATCGGCAACCGGCTACCAGACCCGGCGACGCTGTTTCTTATCGGCACGGTGCTGGTGATGATCGCCTCGGCGGCGGCTGCCAAGACGCAGTGGATTGTCGAGGAGCGTTTGCCGGAGCAGGCGGCCGCGCTTGGCCAGGCGGCAGAAGCCACGGTGAAGTGGGTGCCCACCGGCAAGACCTACGAGGCCAACAATATCCTGACGCGCGA
>DQOE01000004.1 GCA_015658765.1 Verrucomicrobiota bacterium
AGGAAACTACGAAGTGACTGAAGACTTCACTGTTGAGGCGAAACTCTTTGGGCGCAAAAAAATTGTGGGCGTGGTTGATCCGGCGACAAGTCTCTTGAAATTTGATGGTCTGGACTACAAGCCGATGGTGAAGACGCCAAACTTTATTGTGAAATCCTCCACTAGTTTGAAAAGTTGGAAGAAGGTCAGCGGACTGGAGGAGGTTGACAAGGAGTACCAATGGGGTCAATCGATGGCGGTACGCTTCAGGTTAAAGTCGGCGGAACAGCAGTTTTTTATTATTCAGATTTATGAGGATTAACGAAACTCAACTTGGCTTGGTTTTGGCGCTTGGCTTGGCCTTGGCCGGGTGCGGCGGCGAGAAGGGCGACATCCACGCGGCGGTGTTTGCGGGGGACTTGCCCAAGGTGAAGCAACTGGTGGCCGGCGGGGTGGACATCAACAAGCGCGACAAGAAAAAGGTGACGCCGCTGCACGTGGCGGCGTTTCAGGGCAACACGCGCCACATCGCGATGGCCAAGTGGCTGCTGGCCAACGGCGCAAATGCGGGGGCGCGGGATTTCGAGGGGAAAACGCCTTTGGACAAGGCGAGCGAGCGCGGAAACACCGAGATTGCTGACGTCATACGGGCCGGGCGCACGGGCGGCGGTGGCCGGCAATTGATCGACGGAGGCGTGGGAGTCTCCGAAGTGCTCAATTTTTAGCCGTAAAATCGGTTTTTTAGGAGGAAGTTCTCAGTTGCAATTGGCCTTGGGGGCGTTATGTTCCCCGGCCCTTTTGGTTTGAGACAGTTCGGAACCATAGCTTACAACGCATTCATGGAAGTGGCACAGCAGCCAGTTTATTTGTTGCTGATGGCTTGTTCCGGCTTTTTTTGCGTCTTTCTTTCAGTCGTCCCGTATTTCGGGTTTGGGGATGACATTCAAATCGTCAAGACCAGCACGCTGGCAGTGATGCTGGTGACCGGCTTGTTCGGCGCGGTGCTTAGTGCCTCGTCGTCGGTGGCCCGTGAGATCCGCAGCGGCACGGCGCTGGCGGTGTTGTCCAAGCCGGTGGGCCGGGCGCGGTTCATCCTCGGCAAGTACGTGGGGTTGTCCGGGGCGCTGACGCTGCTCGTGTATGCAAACCTGGTGGCCTGCCTGCTGGCCAGCCGCATGGCGTACGATGCGTACGGCTCGGCCGACACCTTTTCGTTTGGCGTGTACTGTCTTGGCGGCCTGTTGGCGGCGTTTGTGGCGGGGGGATTTTTGAATTATTTCCTGCAGGTACGTTTTGTGATCACGACGGTGATCGCGGTGGTGATCCTGACGACGGCGATGCTCGCGATCATCCTGGCCACCGAGGCCGAGACGACCGGCGCCGGGGCTGATCCGCGCCTGGTGGATTGGCGGCTGATCTCGGCGACGGCGCTGATTTTGTTTGCGGTGCTGATATTGACGGCGCTGGCGCTGGCCTGCTCGACGCGACTCGAGTTGCTGCCGACGCTGGCGATCTGCTCGGCGGTGCTGTTTCTCGGGCTGATGTCGGACTGGCTGTTTCTGGAGCGGGTGGAGGGAGGCTCGTGGTGGGCATCTATTCTTTACACCGTGACGCCGAACTGGCAGAACTTTTGGCTGGCCGACGTGCTGGAGGGGGATGGAACGATTCCCACCCGGTACATTGGCCAGGCGTTCGGATACCTCGTGGGCTATGTGGGGGCAACCTTGTCGGTTGCCCTTTGGTTGTTTGAGGATCGAGAGTTAACGTAATGGAACAGCAAAACTCCAAAAAACTTGGGTTAATCAACAGCCTCGTGCTGTTGGTCGTCACGATAGGGGCGTTAATCTTGACGCTGCAAACACACTCGACGGTGAGCTTGGCCGGGGTGGTTCTACTCGGGATCGGGACGCTGATCGGCTTTTTTAGCTTCATCCAGTCGCATCTCATCGACCGAGAGCGGGTTGAGTCGCTCGAGATGCAGGAGCTGGATCGTACCCGGGGCAACGAGTCGCTTTTTGCCGGCGCGGCGGAGGATGCCTACCCGGCGCGCAACTCCCGGCGGCAGTTCGAGAAATGGGTGGTGCCGGGCTTCTCGGTGCTGGTGCTGATTGGCCAAGCACTTGGCCTGTTGTTGGTTTACAGTCAACTCGGCGGTTGGACTCTCTCTTCCTCTACCCCGCCCTCAGACAGCGCGATGCCGATCATGTTCTTCGCCCTGTTCATGGTTGTCCTGTTCATGATGGGCAAATACTCCGCCGGGCTCGCCCGGATGGATGGCCAGGAGTTGCTGCGTCCGGGTGCGAACTACATGCTGCTCGGCTCGGTGGTGTGCACGGCGGTGGTCATTGCCGAGACGGCCTCCAAGGAATATCCGGTTTGGGAAGAGGTGTTCACGTGGGTGGTGTTTGTTGTGATCGCGCTTTCCGCGCTGGAGAACCTCGGCACGCTGGTTCTGGAGATTTTCCGGCCGCGGATCGACGACAAAAAGACGCGGCTGCTCTACGATAGCCGGCTGATCGGACTGCTTGGCCAACCGGGCGGGCTGATCTCCACCGCCGCCCATACGCTGGACTACCAGTTTGGCTTCAAGGTTTCCGAGACGTGGTTTTACAAGTACCTTGAGCAGAAACTGGCGCTGATCATCGCCATTCAGGTCGTGGTGCTGTTCCTGAGCAGCAGTTTTGTGGTCATTCAGGCCAACGAGGAGGCGGTTAAGGAACGGTTTGGCGAACAAACCGCCACACTTCTTGACCCCGGGTTTCACTTAAAGTTGCCGTGGCCAATCGACAAGGTTTATCGTTATCCGACCGATGAGATACAGGAATTTATCCTCGGTGTGCTGGAGCAAAACGATGAGGCCGAGCCGGAAGTGTTGCTCTGGACCACGCAGCACAATCACGGTTCCTCCAACGACATGATCGTTGCCAGCAGCGACGGGCTGCTGGACTCGGCTGCTTCCGCTTCCGTGCCGGTAAACCTGCTGACCGTCAGCATACCGGTGCAGTACCGCATCAACAACCTGACCAACTGGGTCAAGACCGGCAATGCCGTCTCGATGTTGCGGAAACTTTCCATGCGCGAAGTGACGCGCTACCTGATCGGGGTGGACATCAAGGAACTGATGGGCCCCGGCCGCACGAAGGCGCAGGATGAATTGAAGAAGGCCATCCAACGAGAGGCTAATGACAGGGAGCTCGGGGGTGAGATCGTATTTGTCGGCTTGCAGGACATTCATCCTCCCGTGGGCCAAAACGAGCAGTCCAAGGCGACCGGCGGTGTGGCTGAGAACTACGAAAAAGTGAACGTGGCCTGGCTGCACAGCGAGACCAACCGGCTCGGCGCGCTGCAGTACAAGGCTGGGAGGGTTCCCCAGGCGCGCGGACTCGCAGCCGAGCTTGTGGCCAACGCACGCAGCGAAAGCACGAACAAGGTGGCCTTGGCCAAGGCCGAGGCCGGGCGGTTCAGCCACCAGATTTCCGCCTTCAACGCCGCCCCCAGCGTTTACATGACACGCTCAAAACTGGAGACATTCGTGAACACCACGCAGGGCGCCCGCAAATACATTCTGTCCAACACGGACAACCGCGACATCATCAATTTGGAACTACAGGACAAGCTGCGGAGCGACCTGCTGGACGTGACGGTCGACCCAGGAAATTAACCCTCAATATATTTTAGGAAAGATGAAAAAAAATCATATCAACACTTCACTGATAATAGGCGCCTTTTTGGTGATC
>DQOE01000372.1 GCA_015658765.1 Verrucomicrobiota bacterium
ATGCCCTCGATGAACGACTTGAGCAGCCCCTCGAGTTTGCCTTGCCACAACACACCAAGCTTGAGTGTGGGAAAGCCGGGCAGCGGAATGGCGCGTACGCCCGGCACGCGCCTGGAGGAGGGCGACACGACACCGATGCCGATGCCGAAGCCCTTGGCCGCGAGTTTCTCCGCCAGGTCGAACGAGTTCACCTCGAGCGTCGTGTGCCAGTCCACGCCCGCATCGGCCAGACCGGTGCGGAAGATTTTTGTCACCGGCTCATCCGCCGGCATGCAGATGAGCGGCTCGGTGATTTTTCTCCGCTCTATCAACTCCTCGACCGACTTGATCTTGGACGACCGCCGGGCCACCAGCACCAGCGGAATCTCGAGCAGTGAGCGCGCCTCGATGCCGGGCGGCGGTTCCTTCTCAAGCACCGTCACGGCGACGTCGATCTCGCGGGCGAGCAGGGCTGTCTCCAGCGCCGGCTGGTGTCCGGGCCGAAGCGACACCCGCAGGTCGGGCCGGTCCTCACGAACCTTTTCCATGATCGTTGGCATGTGGTCGCTCAGGATAATGTGCGATGCGCCAACGCGGATCCGCTGCGATTCCCCGCCGCGCAGGTCGTCGGCCATCTTGTCGAGGTTGCTGAAAAACGGCTCGACGAACTCGTAGAGTTTCCGCCCCGTTTCCGTCAACTCGAACGGCCGGCGGTGGAACAGCGTCGCGTCGATGTGCTCCTCGAGGAGCGCGATCTGCGAGCTGACCGCCGGTTGCTGGATGCCGTAGGGGATCTTGCGCACGGCGTTGCTGATGCCCTCGTGCTTGGCGACGTAGTAAAACAGTTCGAGATGATGGATGTTCATCGGGAGAAGCGTTCGGCTGCGGCGCAGCATGCCACCCGGCCGGGCGCGGAGCAACTCCGGCGGCGCCATTGCAGATTCGCATTTGCAACCGGCCAACGGCGGGGTAGCTTTCCGCCGCAGTGAATCCGGTTTTTTACAGGCGACTTGGCTTGGTGTTGGGCTTGGTTTCGGGCGCAACTTCCGCGCTTGGCCAGGCGGTCGACTTCGAGAGCCAAATCAAGCCGCTGCTCTCCGACCGCTGTTTCGCCTGCCACGGCCCGGACGAAAACGCCCGCAAGGCCGACCTGCAACTTCACACCCGCGAGGGGGCGTTCGCCAAGCTGGACGACGATCTCGTGGTCATCACCCCGGGCAAGCCGCAGGCCAGCGAGTTGTACCGGCGCATCACCGCGACCGATCCCGACGACCTGATGCCGCCGCCGGAGTCGAAGCGGAAGCTGTCGGCCGGGGAGAAGGAGTTAATCCGCCGCTGGATCGAGCAGGGCGCCGAGTGGCGGGAGCATTGGGCGTTCGTGCCGGTCGCCGCCGTTGAAGTGCCGCCGCTTGGCCAAGCGGCTTGGCCGAAGAACGAGATTGACCACTTCACCCTGGCCAAGCTGCGCGAGGCCAACATCGAGCCGTCGCCCTTGGCCAGGCGCGAACAACGGCTCCGCCGGATGTCGTTCGACCTCACCGGCCTGCCGCCGACCCTGGCCGAGCTTGACGATTTTTTGAGCGACGACTCGCCGAGCGCCTATGAGAAAGTCGTCGACCGGTTGCTCGGCAATCCGCGCCTTGGCGAGCGCCTGGCCGTGCATTGGCTCGACCTCGCGCGCTACTCGGACACGTACGGATATCAAGTCGATCGCAACCGGTTCGTTTGGCCGTGGCGCGACTGGGTGATCCGCGCCTTCAACGACAACCTGCCGTACAACGATTTTTTGACATGGCAACTCGCCGGTGACCTGTTGCCCGGCGCCACCGACGACCAGCGCCTGGCCACGACGTTCAACCGGCTGCATCCGCAGAAAGTCGAGGGCGGCAGCGTGCCGGAGGAGTTTCGCGTCGAGTACGTTGCCGACCGCAACCACACCTTCGGCACGGCGATGCTCGGGCTGACGCTCGAGTGCGCCCGCTGTCACGACCACAAGTACGACCCGATTTCGCAGAAGGAGTACTACCAGTTTTTCGCCTTCTTCAACACCATCGACGAGGCCGGATTATACTCCTACTTCACGCCGTCGATCCCCACGCCGACGTTGCTGATGACCGACGCGGCGGTGAAACAAAAAATCGCCGCCGAGGAAAAGCAGGCCGCTGCCGAGGCGGCGGAGTTGGCGAAGGTGAGCGCCGATGCCGGGGAGGCGTTTGAAAAATGGCTCGCCGGGCGGCCGGCCGAGGCCAAGTTGCCCGGACAGGTCGGCCACTTTCCGTTCGACGAATACAAGGACGGCAAGCTGCCCAACTTCGTCGCCGAATCGAAGCAGGCGTCGAGCAGCCAGAAAAACAAAATTGTTCCCGGCAAAAACGGCAACGCCCTGCGATTGACCGGCGACGACGGCGTGAATCTCGGCATCGGCAACTTCAAGCGCACGGCACCGTTCTCGGTGGCGCTGTGGATGAACACGCCGCATCACAAGGAGCGCACTGTCGTTTTTTCGCGTTCGCGCGCTTGGACCGATGCCGGCAGTCGCGGCTACCAAATGCTCCTGCGCGACGGCCACTTGAGCGTGTCGCTGATTCACTTTTGGCCCGGCAACGCCATCAGCGTCCGCACCAGGGTCAAGCTCCCTAAAAACGAGTGGCATCACGTCGCGATCACCTACGACGGCTCGACGAAAGCGCGCGGCTTGGAGATTTACGTCGATGGCAAACTGGCGGAAATTGAGATTCACAAGGACAACCTGTACAAAAACATCACCGGCGGCGGCGGCGACACGATCGTCATCGGGCAGCGATTCCGCGACGTCGGTTTCGCCGAGGGGCTTGTCGATGACTTCCGCGTTTTTGACCGCGAGTTGACCGGCGGCGAGGTGGCGCAGATTCACGACGGCGGGTCGCTGGCCGCGCTGTTGGCCAAGCCGGCCGAGGCGCTTGGCCAAGCGGAGCGCGCCACGCTGCGCGACTATTTTTTGGCCGCCGCGAACGAGCCGCACGCGAAGCAGTTGGCCAAGCTGCGGGCCGCCCGCGAGCGCGTTACCAAGCTGCTCGACGGCCGGGGCGAAATCATGGTGATGGAGGAAATGAGGCTGAAGGCTCGCTCGACGTTCGTGCTGAAACGCGGCGTGTACAGCGCGCCGGGCGAGCGTGTCGAGTCGGCCACGCCGGGGTCGCTGTCGCCGTTCCCGAAAGACGCGCCGCGCAACAGGCTTGGCCTCGCGCAGTGGCTGGTCGATTCTAAAAATCCGCTCACAGCCCGCGTGGCGGTGAACCATTTTTGGCAGCTTTGTTTTGGGCAGGGCTTGGTGCGCACGCCGGAGGATTTCGGCACGCAGGGCAAACGGCCGACTCACCCCGGGTTGCTCGACTGGCTGGCCAAGGATTTCACCGGCCACGGCTGGAACGTGAAGCGGCTGCTCAAGCAGATTGTGATGTCCGCCACGTATCAGCAAGCGAGCGAGACGCGCCAGGCGCTCGAGGAGAGTGACCCGGAGAATCTGCTGTTGGCGCGCGCGCCGCGCTACCGGCTTTCCGCCGAGATGATCCGCGACAACGCCCTGGCGGCGAGCGGGCTGCTGAGTCGGCGCATGGGCGGCGCGGGCGCCAAGCCGTACGACTTGACCGAGTCGTTCAAGCCAATGGGCCACGACAAGGGCGAGGGACTTTACCGGCGCAGCGTTTACACGTTTTGGAAACGCACCGGCCCGGCGCCGGTGATGATGGCGCTCGACGCGGCCAAGCGAGACGTCTGCCGGGCCAAGCGCGAAAACACCGCGACGCCGCTGCAGGCGCTGGTGCTGCTGAACGGCCCGCAGTTCGTCGAGGCGGCCCGGACGCTCGGCGAGCGGATGGTGCGCGAGCACGGCGACAACATCGGCGCCATGGTGCGCGACACGTTCCGCACGCTGACCAGCCGCGAGCCGTCCGGTCGCGAGGTGGCGCTGTTGCGTCGGCTGCACGACGAGCAGTTGGCCATTTTTGAAAAGGACACCAAGGCCGCGGCCGCATTCTTGAGCGTGGGCGATAGCCGCCCGGCCAGCGGCCTGGCCAAGCCGAGGGTCGCCGCCGCGGGCGTCCTGGCCAAGGCGTTGATGAACTTTGACGAGTCGGTCGTGAAGCGTTAACTTGTTTTTTTACTGTGATGAAATCACCGCTGTGCACAGGGTTTGAATCGACCGTCGGGATGAGCCGGCGCAGTTTCCTCAATTCGTTCGGCATGGGGCTGGGCGGCATCGCGCTGGGCAGCCTGCTCCAGCCGGGCGCGCTGCCCGGTGCGCCGACCGGCCGCGGTGTGATGGGCGGACCGCACTTCGCGCCCAAGGCCAAGCGCATCATTTATTTGTTCCAAAGCGGCGGCCCGTCGCAGCTCGACTTGTTCGATCCCAAGCCGACGCTGATCGAAAAGCATGGCACCGAGTTGCCGGAGGCGATCCGGCGGGGCCAACGGCTCACCGCGATGTCCGGCAACCAGGCGTCGCTGCCGCTGGTCGGGTCGCCGTTCAAGTTTGCGCCGCGCGGCCAGAGCGGCGTCGAGATCAGCGACATGCTGCCGCACATTTCCGGCATCGCCGATGACTTGTGCCTCATCCGCTCGATGCACACCGAGGCGATCAACCACGGCCCGGGCGTGACGCACATGCA
>DQOE01000389.1 GCA_015658765.1 Verrucomicrobiota bacterium
GCATTTTTGAGGAATTCGAAGAGCGCCTGGCCAAGCCGCTGGGCATGCAGGATTTCGTCCGCGAAGAGCACACCCAGTACGTCACGGGGGCCGACTCGGTGCATGCCGCGTATCCGTTCCGGTTGAGTGCCCGTGACCTCGCCCGGTTCGGGTTGCTCTTCGCCCGCGCCGGCGGGTGGGGCGGTGAACAGCTCATCCCCCAAGACTGGGTCAACGAAAGCACCAGCCCGTATTCCACCACCGAGCGTGGGGGCGGCTACGGGTACATGTGGTGGGTGGCGGCGAACGGAAAGTTTTACCCCAACGTCACCCTGCCGGACGGCGCCTTCTCCGCCAGCGGCTATCGTGGTCACAAGGTGCTGGTCATCCCGCAATGGGACCTGGTGATTGTGCATCGGGTGAACACCTTCGAGGAGGAGGGCAGCGTCAGCTCCGCCGAGTTCGGCAGACTGGTGAGCCTCATCCTCGCCGCCCGGCCAAGGGATTGACTTTACTTCAGCGTCCGGATGCCGAGGCCGGGTTCGTTGGGAAAAGTCAATTGGCCCTTGTGTAGTTGCACGCCGTCGGCGGCGTCTTGGGCCAGGAGTACGGCGCCGTCGAGGTCGGCGTAGTCGAGCAGCGGCGTGAGTTGGGCGGCGGCGGAAATGCCGACGGAGCTTTCGGTCATGCAGCCGACCATCACCTTGAGCCCGTGGTCGCGCGCGGCGGCAATCATCCGGCGTGCCGGCGTGAGGCCGCCGCATTTGCAGAGCTTGATGTTGATGCCGTGGAAGTGGTCGACGCACAGCGGCACGTCAGCTTCGCCGACGCAGTTTTCGTCGGCAATGATTGGCAGCGCCGAGTCGCGAAAGAGTTGCGCCTGCGCCTCGCGTGCCTCAGGCGGGAGCGGTTGTTCGATGAACTCCACGCCGTGCCGTGCCATCTCGGCGGAGAGCGTGGCGGCCTCACCCGGAGCCCAGCCGCAGTTGGCATCGACGCGAAACACGGCCTCGGTGTGCTCGCGCAGGGCTTGGATGATTTCCACGTTGTGCGCGGTGCCGAGCTTGATTTTGTACACCGGCCACCCCGGCATCTCGGCGAGCTTGGCCACCATCTTGTCCACCCCGGCAATCCCGATCGTGTAGGAGGAATTAACCGCGTCTGCCGGGTCGAGTCCCCACAGCCGATGCACCGGCGCGCCCTCGAGGCGTCCCCAAAGATCGTGCGCCGCGCAGTCGAGCGCGGACAACACAAACGACGCGTCGGCGAGGCGCTCGGCGCAGAGTTTCCAAAACGATTCCGTGTCGCGAAATGTCTCGCCGGCGAGCATTGTTTGGACGGATTGCAGTCGCGCACGCATCGAGTCCATCGGCGAGTCGTAGTAGGTGTTGGCGATGGCTTCGCCGTAACCGCTCACGCCGTCCTGTTGCAATTCCACAATCAACGTGCGCTGCACCGTGGTGGTGCCGCGCGAGATCGTGAACGGATGCTTCAACGGCAATTCGTATTCGTGCAGGAGCAGTTCCATTTTAGTCTTTTAGCATTACGAGCACTGTTTCCACCAGCGGTTCGGCGTTTTTGCGGAACACGTCGCACGCCGGCAGGTTCCATTCCGACTCGATGCGATCGCGCTCGGCGCGGTACGCCGGTTCCTCCACACATCGACTGTTGATGGCCACGCCGATGAACCGGCACGGATACGCCGCGTTGGCCATGGCGTGGTAGAGGTCGCGCTGCGACTCCATCGAGGGCAGCTCGGTGTGACTTGCGCCCTTGGCCATTTTGCGGCCCATCTCGTAGCAGTAAATGAGGCCGTGCGGCAGGCAGCCGTGCAGCAGGCCAAGCGTCACGGCGGAGTAGCACGGATGCGTGATGCTGCCCTGGCCCTCGATGACGAGCACCTCGTGGTGCTGGTGCGCGAGGATTTGTTTTTCCACCGCGCCGCTGATGAAGTCGGTAACCACGGCGTCGACCGGGCAGCCGTCGCCCTCCACGAGCATGCCGGTCTGGCCGGTGGCGATGAACTTGGCGTCCACGCCGCGCTTGGCCAAGCCGCGTGCCACCTCGATGGAGACCGCCATTTTGCCGACGCTGCAATCGTGCCCGACGGTGTGGATGCGGAGGCAGTCGACGGAGATGTTTTGCCGTCTGGCCACGTCGCGCTCGCTGTTGCGGCGCAGGTCGCGAAGGGTCGAGCCGCTGGCCGCGGCAGCGGCGGCGAACTCGGGGTCGTCACTCAAAAACTCGTGCAGACCCGAGTCCACGTCCATCCCGCGCTCGATCGCGCCGAGCACCAGCGCCCGCATCGGCGCGGGCAGAGTGCCGCCGGAGGGGGCGATGCCGATGAGCAGCACGTTGGCCTCGGGCAGGGCGTCGAGGGAGTTGACCACCGGCAAGTCGCCGCCGACCTCGAGCAGCGCCTGCGCCGGCTGCGGCGGCACGGTGGTGTCGAGCACGCCCACCACTTCATCGCGCCGAAAGCGGATCACGCCGCACGCGGTCTTGGCCGAGTGCGGCGAGGAGAGCCCCTCAGTGAGGATGAGAATTTTGCGCGCCATGCGTGGCGCGGATGGTAGCAGAGGGCTTTCGGCGGCAAAGCAAATTGGGAATTTCACTTGCGGGTGCAGGCGTGTTCGTTAGGATTTGCCCGTGCCATGAAATCCTTGAAACATATTCTGTTGTTCTCGCTCGCCCTCGTCCTGAACTGTTCCGCGTTGGCGGACAAAAAACCGGTGAAGGTGTTCATCCTCGCTGGTCAATCGAACATGGAGGGCAAGGGCAGGGTTGACCCACTGCTGAACCACCAGATCACTGCGCCGGAGACGAAGGATTTCTTCGCGCACCTGCACAAGGACGGGAAGTACATCGAGCGCGATGACGTGTGCATCAACTACCTCAAGCGCCGGGGCAAGTTGACGGTGGGTTACGGTTCGCCGGGGCGCATCGGGCTGGAGCTGGAGTTTGGCCACGTGATGGGCAACCACTTCGAGGCGCCGGTGCTGCTCATCAAGGCCGCTTGGGGCGGCAAGAGCATCGGGCGCGACTTTCGGCCGCCAAGCTCCGGTCTGCAGTCCAAGGGGAAGATCGACGAGTTCGTCGAAAACATGGTGAAGCGCGACTACAACAACCTCATTCGCAACGAGTGGAACCAAGCGAAGAAAGACAACCCAAAAATCACCCGCAAACAGATCGAGGAAAAGAGTGACGCCTCAATCGACGCCATCCGCAAAGCCAAGGCCGGCGAATACCGCAGGGAGGTCATCGACAGTTACGGCCACTTTTATCGACTGATGATGTCGGAAATCAAAACGACGTTGAGCGAGTTGAAACAACGGTTCCCCGACTACGACGGGCGCGGCTACGACATCGCCGGCTTCGTGTGGTTCCAGGGCTGGAACGACATGTACAACGGCTTTCAGGATGAGTACGCGGTGAACATGAAAAACTTTATCCGCGACGTGCGGAAGGACTTGGCCAAGCCGAACCTCCCGTTCGCCATCGGCATCATGGGGCAGAACGGCTTTGCGCCGGCCAAGGGCAACATGGCCATCGTCAAGGCGGCGCAGGCGTCGATGAACGATGTGCCCGAATTTGCGGGCAACGTCCGCGCCATCCCGACCGACGTGTACTGGGACAAGCGCGCCGACGCGGCGTTCCCCACGTGGCGCGACAACGTCGCCGAGTGGGAAAAACTAGGCTCCGACTTCCCGTACCACTACCTCGGCAGCACGATCACCTTCACCAAAATCGGCCGAGCGCTTGGCCAAGCGATACTCGAACTGCGCGGTGGCAAATAGATTGTTCGCCGCTTGGCCAA
>DQOE01000064.1 GCA_015658765.1 Verrucomicrobiota bacterium
ATCGGCAACGCCGGCCAGAGCAACTACGCCGCGAGCAAGGCGGCGCTCATCGGGTTCACCAAGTCGATCGCCAAGGAACTGGCGCCGCGAGGCATCACCGTCAACGCCATCGCACCCGGCTTCATCGAGACGGACATGACCGCCGCGCTGGACGACAAGGTGAGGGAGGGCATCCTCGGCAACGTGCCGCTGGGGCGGTTCGGCTCGCCGGACGATATCGCCCATGCGGCGGTGTTCCTCGCGATGGAACCGAGCGGCTACATCACCGGCCAGGTGCTCACTGTGGACGGCGGCATGGTGATGTGACGGGTCAGCCCCGGTTTTTTTTGTGATTAGGGGCTTGACGAGTCCGGCCGGCGTTCTTAAAGAAGCCCTCGAACATTTGGAAACTTATGTCTGATAATTCACTCGCAGATCGAATCGGTAAAATCATCGTCGAGCAGCTCGGCGTCAACGAGGACCAAGTCAAGCCGGAGGCCAAGTTCATCGAGGACTTGGGCGCGGACTCGCTCGACACCGTCGAGCTGGTCATGGCACTGGAGGAGGAATTCGGAACCGAGATTCCCGACGAGGATGCCGAAAAGCTCCAAAGCGTCGGGGATGTCATCAAGTTCATCGAAGACACCCAGTCCTAAGGGCTGAAACCCATTTCGGGGCAGCCCGGGCAGCTTGGCTTGGCTGCCCTGCTTCGTTTCATGGCGGATCCAACACGAAAGCGAGTCGTCATCACCGGCCTCGGCGTCATCACCCCGCTTGGCCAAGGGATCGGTACCTTCTGGGAAAATCTCCTCGCCGGCCAGTGCGGCATTGGCCCGGTCACCGCATACGACACCGAGGGCTACGCCTGCACCATCGCCGGCGAAGTCAAGGACTTCGACCCCACCCCGGCCTTCCCCTCGCCCAAGGAGGTTCGGCGCACCGACCGGTTCACCCAGTTCGCCATGGTGGCCGGCTGGGAGGCGATCAACGACTCCGGGCTGGATCTGGCCACGGCCAACCGCGACCGCATCGGCGCCTTCATCGGCTCCGGCATCGGCGGGCTTGGCACGATGGAGAAACAGCACAAGACATTGCTCGACCGCGGCCCCGGCCGGATCTCCCCATTCTTCATCCCGATGATGATCCTCAACATGGCGTCCGGGATGTTCTCGCTCTACAACGGACTGCGCGGCCCCAACATCGCCACCTGCTCCGCCTGCGCCACAGCCAGCCACGCCATCGGCGAGGCATGGCGCACCCTCGTCATGGGCGACGCCGACGTCATGCTCGCCGGCGGCACCGAGGCCGCCGTCAACCCCATCGCCATGAGCGGGTTCGATAGCATGAAAGCCATGAGCCGACGCAACGACGATCCCCAGCACGCCTCACGGCCATTCGACGCCGACCGCGACGGCTTCGTCATGGGCGAAGGCTCCGGCGTCGTCGTGCTGGAGACCCTCGAGCACGCCAAGGCGCGCGGCGCGCGGATTTACTGCGAGATCGCCGGCTACGGCAACACCGCCGACGCCCACCACATGACCTCCCCAGCGCCCGGCGGCGAAGGCGGCGCGCGCGCCATGCGGGCCGCGTTGGCCTCCGGCGGCCTCAACCCCGAAGACATTTCCTACATCAACGCCCACGGCACCTCCACGCCGCAGGGCGACGCCTGCGAGACACAGGCCATCAAGACCGTCTTCGGGGACCATGCCCGCCGCCTCTCCGTCAGCTCCACAAAAGGCGCCACCGGCCACATGCTCGGGGCCGCCGGCTCGGTGGAGATGGCCGTCTGCTGCAAGGCGCTCGAGACCAACATCGTGCCGCCAACCATCAACTACGATACCCCCGACCCCGACTGCGACCTCGACTACGTTCCGAACAAGCCCCGCGAAATGGAGGTCAACGCCATCGCCAACAATTCCTTCGGCTTCGGCGGCCACAACGCCTGCCTAGTGGCGAAGAAATTTACGGGTTAACCGGCCGCCCGCTTGGCCAAGCGCTGGGCTGCTTTCGGCATTATGGCATCTGAGAAAGTATTGCAACGAATGGAGCGTTGGTTGCCCAAGGCCGACTCGCATCCCTTGGCCAAGCGCGAGGCGGACCTGACCCTGTTGCTGGCCAAAAACGGCGAAGCTTGGGAGAAGTACGGCCAATTTTACGAGGGCTGGACGCTCGAGGAGGTGGCCGAGTTGCTCGAGGCGGTGCGGGCGGCGTCTTAACGGGAGTGAACCAGGAGCAACATGATTGATGCCCATCAACATTTCTGGCAACTGAGCCAGCCGTTTGATTACGCGTGGCTGGATAGCCCTGATCTCAAGGCCATTCGGCGCGATTATTTGCCGAGCGACCTCAAGCCGCATCTCGACGCCACGGGTGTGCGCCAAAGTATCTTTGTGCAGACGCAGCACAATATCGAAGAGAATCGCTGGGTACTGGGCATGGCTGAAGAGACCGACTGGCTTGTGGGCGTGGTCGGTTGGGTGGATCTTGCGAGCGAGATGTGCGAGGAGCAGTTGCTGGAGTTTAAAGATCATCCGAAGTTCGTTGGTGTCCGGCACGTGACGCATGATGAACCGGACGACGATTTCATTGTCCGGCCCGGGGTGTTGCGTGGTCTAAAGGTGCTGGAAAAGCATGATGTGCCGTTTGATTTGCTCTTTCATGTGCGGCACCTCAAACACGCGGCTCGGCTCGCACGCGAACTACCCGGCCTTCCGATGGTCATTGATCATCTGGCCAAGCCCAGGATCAGGGACCGATCGGTTGACGATTGGCTGCCGCAACTCAAGGCTGCGGCGCGGCACGGGAATGTCTTTTGCAAACTCTCAGGCATGATCACCGAGGCTGATTGGGGGAACTGGAAGCCCGCCGACTTGAAGCCGTACGTGGATGCCGCGCTGGAGCATTTCGGGCCGGGCCGCTGCATGTATGGGTCCGACTGGCCGGTTTGCGAGTTGGCGGGGAGTTACGAGCAGGTGCATGGAGCATTGAGGGAAGTGTTGGGTTCCCTGAGCAGTGACGAGTCCTCTGAGATCTTTGAAGGCACTGCCCGCCGGTTTTATCGGATCGCCGGGTGAACGAATGCCAACCGCCATCGAAGCGGCTTCCAGCTGAAACGCTGAATGCTGTTAGTCACCCGGACGGCAATGTATGTTCCGCGCCCGCCGGGGGAATGGGTGCGTCAAAATACGCCCATTCCGGGCGCTGTAATTTAAACATGACACTCGAAAAATACACCGTGGGCGTGGGCGACCGATTTGCGCACCAGGCTGAGGCGCAGTTGCAGGCGTGTGTGCAACTGGCCGCGGATGGCATCGAAGTGGTGCCGGTCTGGAACAAATCCAACCGCGAGCACAGCTTCATCGGCTCGGAACCGCAGAGCGTTTATGACGCCGCCAAGGCGGCGGTGGAGGCACTGGGCTGGGAGCAGGGTTGGCACGTGGATGCCGACCACATCAACATGGACACGGTCGACAAGTATCTCGACTGCTCGGATTTCTTCACCATCGACGTGGCGGATTTTATCGGGCAACCGCCCGAGGGCGACGCGGTTGCGGTGTTCGTGGGGAAACATCCGGAGCTGGTCGGCAGCGTGAGCATCGAGGGCATCGACGCGCCGCTGGAGATCACGCGTGAGTACGTCGAGACCGTCGCCGGCAAATACCTGCGCGCGGTGGCCGAGGCCGGCACGATTTACCGGCACATCGAATCGCGCAAGAGTGACTTCATTGCCGAGGTGTCCATGGACGAAACCGACGTGCCGCAGACGCCGCCGGAGCTTCTGATCATTCTCGCGGCGTTGGCTGATGAAGGCGTGAAGTTGCAGACCATCGCGCCGAAGTTCACCGGGCGTTTCAACAAGGGCGTGGATTACGTGGGCGACCTGGAGCAATTCGAGAAGGAATTCAACGACGACCTCGCTGTGATCGCCCATGCGATTGCCCAATACGGCCTGCCGGATAACCTGAAGCTCAGTGTGCACAGCGGCAGCGACAAGTTTTCCATCTACCCGATCATCGGCAACGCCCTTCGCCGCACCGGCGCGGGCGTACACGTGAAGACCGCCGGCACGACGTGGCTGGAGGAATTGATCGGCCTCGCCGAGGCCGGTGGCGACGGGCTGGCACTGGCCAAGGAGATTTACGCCAAGGCGCTGGAGAACGTGGATGCGTTGTGCGGGCCGTACGCCTCGGTGATTGACATCAATCCCGCGCAACTGCCCACGCCCGAGGCGGTGGCCGACTGGAGCGGCGACCAGTACGCCAACGCGCTGCGCCACGTGCAGGAGCACCCGGAGTTCAACCAGCACTTCCGCCAGTTGCTGCACATCGCTTTCAAGCTCGCGGCCAAGGAGGGCGCGCGCTACACCGATCTGCTGAAGGCCAACGCCGAGGTGGTCGGAAAGAACGTCACCGAGAACCTGTACGACCGTCACTTCAAACGCCTCTTCGTCGCATGAGCATCCAATCCGCTGTCACCATTTCGTTGGTCAAGGAGGCCGAGGGCGGCCCGTTTGTCTTCTGGCACGACCTTGCCGCCGGTTGCGCCAAGGCGGCCGAGCTGGGCTACGACGCCGTGGAGGTGTTTGCCCCCAACGCCGACGCCATCCCCGTGGACGA
>DQOE01000122.1 GCA_015658765.1 Verrucomicrobiota bacterium
CATCGACGAGCTTGTAAAAAAACGGCTCGTGAAACCCGAGCGTGCGCCCGTAGCGCACGGCGCGGCGCAGGATGCGGCGCAGAACGTAGTTGCGATCGGTGTTCCCCGGCTGGATGCCGTCGGCAATCGAGAAACTCAGCGTGCGGATGTGGTCGCCGATGACTCGAAAGGCGGTGTCGGTTTTTTCCTGCCCGGTCTGCCCGGGGCCGGGCAGCGTGGCGGCGTATTTTTTGCCGCTCAGTTTCTCGAGCTCGGCGAAGATGGGACTGAAAACGTCGGTGTCATAATTGGAAACCGGCCTGCTGAAGTCGGTGAAGCCGTTGGTGGACTGCATGACGGCGGCGACACGCTCGAAGCCCATCCCGGTGTCCACGTGCCGGGCGGCGAGCGGCACAAACGTGCCGTCCGGGTTGGCGTTGTACTGGATGAAAACCAGATTCCAAATCTCTATGCACTGTCCGCTGTCGGCGTTGACGAGGCTGCCCTTCGTGTCGCCCTCCGGGGTGAGGTCGATGTGCAACTCGCTACACGGGCCGCACGGGCCGGTGTCGCCCATCATCCAGAAGTTATCCTTCTTGTTGCCATTGATGATGTGCACGGCGGGGTCGAGCCCGGCGGCGGTAAAGATCGCCGCCCAACAGTCGTGCGCCTCCTGGTCGAACTCGCTTGGCTCGCCTTCGCCCGGCTGGTACACGGTGGCGTAGAGTCGCTCTTTCGGAAATCCCCACACGCCGGTGAGCAACTCCCAAGCCCACTCGATCGCCTCCTTTTTGAAGTAGTCGCCAAAGGACCAGTTGCCTAGCATCTCGAAGAACGTGTGGTGGTACGTGTCCATTCCCACGTCCTCGAGGTCGTTGTGCTTACCGCCGGCGCGGATGCACTTCTGGGTGTCGGCGGCGCGGCCGGGGGTGTACGGGCAGGTTTGCTCGCCAAGGAAGATCGGCACGAACTGGTTCATGCCGGCGTTGGTGAACAGCAGATTCGGCGCGGCCGGCATGAGGCTGGCCGAGGACACAATGGTGTGCTGCTTTTCCTGAAAGAAATCTAGGAAGGATTGTCTGATCTCCGAACTGGTCTTCATCGTCTGGCCGCGAACAGCGGCGGCAGGAAGAAAAGCCATCCCAGCCCCCGACTGCAAGACAAAGGACAGCCTGATTTGAACGGAGCCGCAGGATCACCGGCCAATTGCCACCGAAAACGCCCCGGCCAGGGGCGTGAATTTTCGCGTGGCCGAGGCCCGGCTGCGCGAGTATGGTTCCCGCGCGTTTTTGGAACGGAAAGTCGTGCATTTTGAACACTCCCAGATTTTGTGGCTGACGGCGCTGGTCGTGCCTCTGCTTGGCCTCTTCCTTGGCTGGGCGTGGCGGCGACGGCGCGAGCGGATGACACGATTCATCCACGCCAACCTTGTGGAACAACTCACGCTTGGCCTTTCCGCGGCCCGGCGCAAGGCCAAACTGGCCCTGCTGCTCGGCGTGGTGCTGCTCCTCTTTATTGCGCTGGCCCGGCCCAAGGGCGGTTACGAACTCCAGAAAACCGAGACGCGCAGCCTCGACATCCTCGTCGCCGTGGACACCTCGCGCAGCATGCTGGCCACCGACCAGAGCCCGAACCGGCTCGAGCGGGCCAAGCTGGCCGTACTCGACCTGATGCGCTTGGCTAAGCGCGACCGGCTTGGCCTGATCGCCTTTTCCGGCACTGCATTTTTGCAATGTCCGCTGACGATCGACCGCAACGCCTTCATTCAAAACGTCAGCTCACTCACCACCGACATCATCCCACAGGGCGGCACAGCCATTGGCGAGGCGGTCACCGAGGCGTTGCGGACATTTGAAAAAGAGGAGGACAACCACAAGGTGCTCGTGCTGATGACTGACGGCGAGGATCACGAGGCCGGCGTCACCGATGCCGCCCAAAAAGCGAACAAGATCGGCATGAAGATTTTCACCATCGGCCTCGGCTCGACGGAGGGGGAACTCATCCAGTTGCCCGACCCGCAGACCGGTCGGCTCGAGTTCCTCAAGGACGCGAGCGGCAACGTCGTCAAGTCGCGCCTGAACGAGACACTCCTGCGAACGCTCTCCACCGACACCGGGGCGTTCTACCTGCCGCTGCAGGGGGCCGACACGATGGAGCGGCTCTACGAGGCGGGCCTCGCCGGCCTGACGCCTAACCGAATCGAAAACCAGATGACCAAGCGCTACATCGAGCGTTACCAATGGCCGCTTGGCTTGGCCATCCTGCTGCTGCTCAGTGAGATGCTGCTCAGGGAGGGTCGGCGAAAATCGCCAACAAAACGCGCCTCAACCGGGGCCGCCGCTGCCGCACTTGGCCTGCTGCTGCTCGCCCCGGTCGCGTTGGCCACGCCGGCCGACGCACGACGTGCGATGGAGCAGAACGATTTCGGGAGGGCGCTGCGCCTCTACGAGAAACTGCTGGGGGACAGCCCGGAAGACGCCCGGCTGCATTACAACGCCGGGGCCGCCGCGTATGGTGCCGGGGATTTTGAGAAGGCTCGGAATTATTTCAACTCGACGCTCGCCTCGCCCGATGCCCCGCTCCCCCTTCAGCAACGGGCTTTTTACAACCTCGGCAACGCGATGTTTCGACTGGGCGAAACCACCGAGAATCCTGACGACAAAGCCAAGCAATGGATCGGTGCCCTGAAAAAATACGAGGGCGCATCCGATCTGAGCAAGCAACTGGAGAAAACCCCCGACGACGAGGACGCCCGATTCAACACTGACGTCGTCAAAAAACGGCTCGAGCAACTGAAACAGCAGCAACAGCAGCAGGGCGACGACAAGCAGGACAAGGAAAACCAGGACAAAAACGAGCAGCAAAAAGACCAGCAACAGCAAAAATCAGACGACCAAAAAAAACAGGAGCAGGAACAACAGCAGAAAGACCAGCAACAAAAGCAGGACCAGCAAAAGGGCGACGAAGAGAAAAAAGAACAGCAGCAGCAACAGCAATCCGGACAGAAGCAGGGGGAGAAAAAAGAGGAACAACAAAAACAGGACAGCTCTGGCGGGGAGGACAAAAAGGAACAGTCGCAGCCCAAGCCCGGCGAGGAGCAATCCGACGCCGGCCAGGCACAACCGGACGGCAAGATGACCCCGGAGCAGGTTCGCCAACTGCTCAACACCCTCAAGCAACAGGAGCGTATTTATCGCCCCGCCCAAAAAGGCAAGGCGCGCAACCGTGGGATAACCAAGAATTGGTGAGATGATCAGAATCCTCGCGTTCAGTTTTGTGTTGTTGCTCGCGGCCAACGCGCTTGGCCAGAAGGTCAGCGCCAGCCTCGACCGCGCCGCCACCTCGGTTGGCGAGAGCGTCACCCTGTCGATCACTTGCACCAACTTTACCCCGTCGTCCCAGCCGATGCTGCCCTCGATCCGAGGCCTGCGCTTTTCCAGCGCCGGCACCTCCCAGAAATTACAACTGGGCAGCGGCGGGCGCACCTCGACCTACACGTTTAATGTTCTGGTCACGCCGCTCAAGGCCGGCAACTACTCCATCTCCCCGATCCAGGTTCGGCACGAGACCCGCCTGCTCAAGCCCAAGCCGCTCAAGCTTCTCGTGTTGCCCGCCGGGGAGAAACCCAAGCCCGGCAACAGCCAGTCGCAAAACGCCTACGTCCGGTTGCTCCCCACCAAGACAACCGCCTACGTCGGGGAGGTTATCCCGGTCGAGATCCAGCTTTTTTTCATCGACAGCGTGAACGTGCAGATGCCGGAACTCATCGCCGACGGCTTCAACGTCGCCGCCATCCCCAAGCCCAAGCAATCACGGATGCAGAAGGGCAACCAAATCTATCAGGTGCTCACATTCCGCACCGCCGCCACGCCGGTCAAGGCGGGGGAACTCCAGCTTGGCCCAGTGAAACAAAGCATGGTGTTGCGCGTCCGCCAAAAACAAAACCGGCGCAGCCCGTTCAACGAACCGTTCGAGGGTTTCTTCAACCGCTACCAGCAGGTGCCCGTCAACCTTGAGGCCAAGGCGCAAACCATCACGGTCAAGCCGCTGCCCACCGCGAACAAGCCGGCCAGCTTCAACGGCGCGGTTGGCCGGTACATGATGCAGGCCAAGGCCTCGCCGCTTGAAGTGACGGTCGGCGACCCGGTCACGGTGAACATTCAAATCTCCGGCCAGGGCGCCATCGAGTCGCTCGATCTGCCCAAGCTCGACTGGCCCGGCTTCAAGAGCTACGAGCCATCCGTCACCACGAAAAAAGACAACCCGCTCGGCCTGCTGGGCTCGAGGATATTCGAGCAGGTCGTGATCCCCGAGAGCGACAAAATCGCCGAGATGCCGAAAATCGAGTTCTCCTATTTTGACCCGGTCACGAGCCGGTACCGCGTGCTGGCCAAGGGACCGTTCCCCTTGAAGGTCAATCCAAGCGGCAAGCCAGTCGCGCCGGTAGTCGGCGGCAACACGGCACAGGAAACAGGGGAGCCGGATCCGCCGCCACAAACCGACATCCTGACCATCAAGCATTACCTTGGCTCGCTTGGCCAGGCGATGCCGCTCGTTGCCCGCCCCAATTTCTGGCTGCTGCAGTCCGTTCCCCTGCTGCTCTGGCTTGGCGCGCTGGTGTGGCGGCGGAAGACCAACGCGCTGGCCAACAACCCGGGGCTGCGCCGCAAGCGGCAAGTTGCCGAACGCACCCGCGCCGGTCTGGCCAAGCTCACCGAGTTGGCCAAGCGCGAAGAGGCCGGAGAGTTTCACGCTGAGTTGGCGGATCTGCTGCGGGAACAAATCGGGTTGCGACTCGACATCCCCGCCGAGGGCATCACAGCCGACGTCGTCCACAGCTTCGCCGCCGGCAACAAGCTCGGCGAAGGCACCCGGGGCGACATCCGAAAATTGTTCGCCGCGAGCGACCGGGCCAGCTACGCCGGCTCGCAGACCACCGGGGAACTGAAAGCCAATCTCGCCCTGCTCAAGGAGGTTTTTTCCGCCCTCAAATGAACCCGCGCCGCCCTTTGTTAAACCGGCAATTTAAGAGTGTGCCTCATGCTCCGTTGGTTGTCTTGCGTTCTCCCTCACCCCAACCCTCTCCCGCTGGGAGAGGGAGATGCAGCATTCGCGGCCGCGGATCCACCATCACCCGGCTTGGCCAAGCGCTTGGCCTACTCGCCGCCGCCCTGCTCCTTGCCGGCTCGAGTGCCGCCAGCGAGGCGCAGTTTGAGGAGGCCAATCGCCTGTACGAAACCGGCCAATTCGCCGAGGCCGCCACCCTTTACCGGGCCGCCGGCACAAACGGGGTGTCCGCCAATCTGCTGTTCAACCTTGGCAACGCACACTTCAAGGCCGGCCAACTTGGCCGGGCGATGGCCGCCTACCACCGGTCGCTGCGGCTCGACCCGCGCAACCCGGAAACCCAGGCCAACCTCCGCTTCGCTCGCGAACAGGCCAACACCCAGCCGCCGGCGCTCCCCCTGCGCCAGCGTTGGCTGCGCAAACTCTCGCTCGGCGAATGGACCGCGCTCGCCTCGGCGGCGATCACGCTGTTGCTGCTGCTGTTGGCGGCGAGACAGTTGAAGCCGGGAGCGTTCGAGGGGAACCCTTCGTGGATTCGGCTCCCCGCATTGGGCGCATTGGCCGCCGCACTCCTGTTGGCCCTGGCTGCGTCGGACCACTTCTCGGACAGCCGCGCATTTGTCATCGAGGCAAAGGCCGTTGTCCGAAACGGGCCGCTGGAGGAATCGCCGGAATCGTTCAAGGCCACCGACGGGACGGAACTGCTCGTGCACGATCGCAAGGGGGATTTCCTCGAGATCGAGACGGCGCTCGGCCAAAAAGGCTGGATCCACTCCGGCAACGTCGAGTTGCTCCTGCCCTGAACGAAGGCGGGCTGTTTAACGCCTCTCCCGGCTGGGAACGCGCCGGATGCCGGTGCGCTCTTCGCGTGCGCGTTCGGCTTCAACTTTCTTCAGTGTCGCACGAGCAGCAGCAAGTTCCTCCTCCCCCAATCGGCCGTCGCCGTCCTTGTCGCTTTTGCGCAAAATACTCGCACGCGACAAACCTCCTTCGTCACGACGCATATCCCGATTGCGATCACCCCGACTGCTGCGCGAACGAGTCAAATAACCCATCAATGAACCCATATCCTTGAACTTTCCGGCCTCGACCTGCTTCGACAGCGCGGCACGCTCGCCGGTGTTTAGGCGGCCATCCTTGTCGGCATCGTACTCGGCGTTGATCTCCTTGAACCGCTTGTCCACCCACTTTTGGGCGGCGTCAAATTCCCCCCCGTCCAGCTCGTTGTCATCGTCCTTATCAAAACGAGCGACAATTGGATCGGGATAACGAAACCTGCGTCTCTCCGACCGCCCCCGAGGGTTAGGCTTGAGTCTGTCGGTGCGGATGGCTTCGCGCTCGGCGGCGTCGAGCCGCCCGTCCTTGTTGGCGTCGTACTTGGCCAACAGGCCCTGGTATACGGCTGACGGTTCGTCCGCCTTGGCCAAGGACACGGCGGCCAGCGACAGCAGGGC
>DQOE01000030.1 GCA_015658765.1 Verrucomicrobiota bacterium
GTGGGTGATGTGCAGAATCGTCACGCCGGTTTCGCGGTGCACGCGCTCGAGCAGCCGGCACATCTCGCCGTGCAGTTCCTCGTCGAGCGCGGCCAACGGCTCGTCAAGGCACAGCACAGCCGGCGAGTGCGCCAACGCGCGGCCAAGCGCAACCCGCTGCGCCTCGCCGCCGCTGAGCTTGTCCGGCGTGCGGTCGAGCAGCCCGGTGATCCCCAGCAACTCCGCCAATTCATCGACGCGCCCGGCGATCTCCGCCTGGCCAAGCGCGCGCAGCACGAGTGCGAAGGCCAGTTGCTCGCGCACGAGCATCGTCGGGAACAGCGCGCGATCCTGCGGCACGTAACCAACCCCGCGCTCGGCTGGCGGCAGTTGGGTGACGTCGCGCCCGCCGAGGATGATTCTTCCGCCGGCGATGTTGCGCAGGCCGCAGACCGCCTCAAGCAGTGTTGTTTTGCCGCAGCCGCTGCGGCCCATCAGCACGCCGTACTCGCCGGAGGCCAGCTCCAAGCTGAGGTCGCTTAACTCAAAACTGCCCTGCCGCAGCTCGATGTTCTCAAGAGCAATCATGCGAAAATCCGTTTCATGCCCAGCGTCCGGGCGATGATGAACACCACAACGGCGGCACCGATCATGATGAGCGACACCGCCAGCATCCCCTCGGTGCGCCCGGCTTGCAGCTCGAGAAAGGCGCTCGTCGGCAGCACCTCGGTTTTCTGTCGAGTGGCACCTGCGAAGACGAGGATCGGCCCGAACTCGCCAAGCGCCCGCGCCCACGCCAACGTGCCGGCCGCCAGCAGACCTCCCCTGGCCTGCGGCATGATGACACGCCAAAACGCCTGCCGCCGGTTGCAGCCCAGCGTGAGGGCGACCTGCTCGAAGCGTTGCGGGATCTGGTCGAACGTCACGCGCATCGTCCGCACGGCGAAGGCGCACGCCACCATGAATTGCGCCAGCACAACCGCCGGCCACTTGTACACCACCGCGTCGCTGAGCCACTCCGGCATGTAGCGAAACAGGATGAGCAGACTCAGCCCAACGACCAGCGGCGGCAGCACGATCGGGATGTCGAGCAGCGTGTCGATGATCGGTTTGCCGCGAAACTCGAACCGGCTCATCATGTACCCGATCGGCACCGCAACCCACAGCGACAACAGCGTCGTGAGCGTGCAACTGATGAGGCTCAACTTGATCGAAAAACGGATGTCGCGGCTCCGCAACGCCTGCACGAGCGGGTTGGGCTTGGAGAGCGAAAGTTTCGCCGCCGACACGGCGGCACCGGCCACTGCGAATGAAAGCTGGTTCGTCGCCGTATCGGTGATTTCACGGACACCGTCCCACCCCGGCTCGCCCGCGCCGCTCACGCGGATGAACTCGCCCCACAACAACCCGTGCGCCACGTCGGTGGTCACGGTGGCAACTTGATTCGTCACGGCGATTTGCATCACGCGCGCCTCCGGCCGCAGCGAAGCCGTGATCGGCTTGTTGTTCGCGTGTGGCAGCAGGACAGCTCGGTCGCCCGCCGCTTGGAACAAGCCGTCGCCGGCGATGCGCTGTTGCCCGAGTTGCAGTCCCGCGTCGTTGTTGCCTTTGCGAAAATAATAACTCCGATCCGGCTCGACCGGCACGACAACCTCGTCGCCGGTGTAGCGCCCCTGCCGCACCATCTCCGGGCCAAGCACCGGCTGGTCGCTGTAATTCAGAAACACCAAGTCCGCCAAGACCATCGCGCCGATGATGAGCAGATAACTGCCGCCCAACACGGCCAAGCCAACAAGGAACGGCTTGTCGGAGGCGACATGAAAACCGGATGGCGGCGGGGCACTCATCGGCCGTTGGCCTCCCAGTTGAAGCCAAGCTGCTCGAAGCGCCGGCGCGAGGTCTGCGACGTGATCCGCTCCATCAGTCGCTTGGCCAAGCGCGGGTACGGCGTGGTTTTGCTGGCGGCGACGTTTTGCACGGCGAGCGCGCGCTTGGGCTGCAGCGGCACGGTGGCAAACCGATCTTTCATGTGCCGGATGTTCGCCTCGTACACGAGCGCCACGTCGAGTTTTCGGCCCGCCTCCATCGTTTGCACCAGCGTGTGCGCCGTGTCCGCCATCATTGCGATGTTCTGCTGGATAGCGTCGAACTGCCCGGTCTCTCGGCACAACTCGTGGCTCAGCGCGCCGAGCGTGCTCGCCTTGGGATCGGTCGTGCCGACGCGCAGACCGCGCTTGGCCAAGTCGGCGAGCGAACGGATGCCGAGCGGGTTGCCCTTGGCCACGAGCATCACGATGCGCGTGCTCGAAACTTTCAAGTCCGGGCCGAAGGGGTTGCCCATTTTTTCCTGCGCCATGTCGAGGTACGACGCGTCGCACGTCATGAAAATATCCGGCAGCCCCTGCTCGCCGGTTTGCATCTTGCCGACCAGCGTGCCGCAGCCAGCGTACACGACATCAATCTCGCAACCTTCGCGCTGCTGAAATTCGCGGATGGTTTTCTCCACCGCCTCGCGATTCACGCCGCCGCAATCGACGCGCAACTGGGGCACCTCGGCCCACTCATCGCCGGGTAGCGGCACGTAATGGTGTTTGGCAAACACCTCCCCGCCCCGCGTCGGCGCAGCGAGGTAGCGGGCGAACTTCAACGCCAAAGTCGGCCGCTCTGTCGTCGCCGTGACCGCTACGGAAATGTCCGCCTTGCTCGCCGCCAGTTCCGGCAACTCGACCACCCGCAGCCCGAACTGCCGCGCGACCGAATCCCAAATAAATGCCGCCTGCGTCCCGGCGTTTTCCTTCACCGCCAGCGCGGCCTCGGTCACGGTCGGGAACGAGGCCGCCTTGGCCGCGTCCACCTCCGCCCAGTGGCCGGATCGCTCAAGCATTTTTTTCGTCTTCTTGCCGACTCCGGCAAGTGGATCGCAAATCACAAACGAGATTTTTTGCGCCAGCACATCGTCGCAGTTGGCCAAGACCACGCCGCCGCTTGGCTTGACGGCCAGCACCACTTTCCACGTGGCCACCTTCAGCGACTCGGCGGTCAACCCGTCGGCCCGCGCGCGATCGGCGTACACATAGTCCGCTGCGACATAGACATCGGCGCGGGGCAACCCGCCCTCCTTGTCGAGCTTGAGCTTGTTCGCCAGCACGCCGCTGCTGCTGTACTCGAGGGACACCTTCGCGCCAGTCTCCTGCTCGAATTTCCCGGCCGCTTCCTCGACCGCTTTTTTGACGCCGGCCGCGCAGTAAATGACCAGCGTCTGCCCGGCGCTCCCGCCGCCATCAGCATCGCGATTCATCAAAAACACCAGCGCACCCACCAGCACCGTGGTCAACACGAGCCACGTAAAAGCGCCCTTGCCGTTGCGGCCGTATTTGTAGTCAGATTCCCCCATCGTTCCTGCTTCGCGGCGGCAGACCATGCCGCGAGCGACTCCCCGAAACAAGTTTGCAAAAAGACTTGCCCACCCGCCGCCACCGGCAATCATGACGGGACATGCTGAGCCAAGCCGGAATTCCCATTTTGCAGATCGACGCCTTCGCCGACGAACCGTTCACCGGCAATCCGGCGGCCGTCTGCCTCCCCGACGTCGAGCCGCCGGCCGGCTGGATGCAGCAGATCGCCGCCGAGATGAACCTCTCCGAGACGGCGTTCACCTGGCCAAGCGGCGATGGCTACGGGCTCCGTTGGTTCACGCCGGTCGCCGAGGTTGACCTGTGCGGGCACGCCA
>DQOE01000168.1 GCA_015658765.1 Verrucomicrobiota bacterium
CCAATTGCAGGCGGCGATTAAGCCCAACTTGGTTTTCATTATTGCGGATGACTGTACCTTTCGTGATATTGGTTGTTATGGCGGGCAGGCTCGCACGCCGAACATTGATCGCTTGGCCAAGCAGGGGATGCGGTTCACCCGGTGTTTTCAGGCCGCGCCGATGTGTTCGCCGACGCGGCATAACATTTATACGGGACTATACCCGGTGAAGAGCGGCGCTTGGCCGAATCATACGCGGGCGTATCCGCACATCAGGAGTATCGTGCATCATCTGCGGCCGCTGGGATACCGCGTGACGCAGACGGGCAAGACGCACATCAATCCGCCGGATGTGTTTCCGTTTGAGAATTTTGGCGGCGGGAAAAACCCGGACATGAAGTATATCGACCGGCTGTTTGCCGAGACGGCCAAGGGCGGCAAGCCGTTCTGCCTGTTCGCCTGCTCCAACGAACCGCACAGCCCGTGGAACAAGGGCGACGCCTCCGTGTATCCGCCGGCCAAGGTCAAACTGCCGCCGTACATCGTGGACACGTCGCGCGTGCGTTCGGACTTCAGCAAGTACCTCGCGGAGATCACCTACTTCGATTCGCAGGTGGGAACGATCGTCGGCTTGCTGGCGAAACATGGCCTCAGCGACAACACGCTGCTCATGGTGGTGAGCGAGCAGGGCAACGCGTTCCCGTTCGCCAAGTGGACCTGCTACGATCACGGGCTGCAATCGGCGATGGTTGTGCGCTGGCCGGGCCGGGTGAAGGCGGGTGCAGTGTCCAATGCGATGGTGGAGTACGTGGATGTGACGCCGACATTCATCGACGCGGCCGGAGGCAAGCCGGTTGCGGGGCTGGACGGCAAAAGTTTTCTCCCGGTTCTTTCGGGCCAGGCCAAGCGGCACAAAGATTACGTCTTCGGCATAATGACCACGCGGGGCATCAACAACGGCACCGAGGCATTTGCCATCCGCTCGGTGCGAGATAAGCGCTACAAGCTCATCTTGAATCTCAATCACGAAAGCAAGTTCACCAACGCCTGCACAAAGATGCCGCTGTTCCGGTCGATGGTGGCCAAGGCTGAAACGGGCGATCCTTTGGCCAAGCGGCTGGTGCGCGCCTATCATCACCGGCCGGCGGTGGAATTGTTCGACATGGAGGCCGATCCGCTGGAGATGAACAACCTCGCCGGGCGCGCGGGCACCCGAAAAACGGAAGCCCGTCTGCGCCAAGAGTTAGCGACGTGGATGCGATCCCAAGGCGACCAAGGCGTGGCAACCGAGATGAAAGCCCTTGAACGCCAAGCTAGGGGCAAGGCGCGAAAAAAGAACCGATAGACTTGCGTGAATGGGAAAAGTTGGCACACTCGCGGCCATGAACTCCAAGCTGCTTTGCTGTGCTGTTTTCCTGACTTCCGCCACCGCTCTCGTCGCCGGGCCGAAACTTAAACCGATCTTCAACGGCAAGGATCTCTCCGGATGGGAGGTGCCCGATGGCAACGACGAGGCCGGCTGGTACAAGGCCGTCGAAGGCGTGCTGAAAATCCAGAGTGGCCCGAAGAAGAAAGGCTCCATCATCTGGTCCAAAAAAAAATACCGCAATTTCGTGATGGAGTTTGAGTTCCGCATGGGCGAGGGCCGGGTGGACAGCGGCGTGCATGTGCGGACCAAGGATCAAATCCAGATTGGCATCAGCGGTTCGCTCAATCGCGACATGACCTGCTCGCCGTACATTCCCGGCAAGGGCTACCCGGTTGAAGCCAAAAACATCAAAAAACTGCTCAAGCCAAAAGACTGGAACACGATGCGCATTCAGGCCATCGGCAAGGAATACACCGTGTGGTTGCGGGGCGAGAAAGTGATGACTTACAAATCCGACTCGGCCATCGACGAAGGCCCCATCGGCATCCAGTTGCACGGCGGTCGCAACATGGCCATCGACTACCGCAAACTAAAGCTGGCTGAGTTGCCCTGATGAGGCTTTCCGCCGCTTGGCCAAGCGCGCGCGGTCGGCTATTTCTTCAAGGCACTCTCGATGGCGGCGATGACCTCGGGGGCGTCCGGCTTGACGCGCGGTGAGAAGCGCTTGATGACCTTGCCGTTGCCGTCCAGGAGAAACTTCTCGAAATTCCAGCGAATCTTGTCGGAGCCGCCCGATTCCTTCTTGAGTTTCTTGTAGAGCGGATGGGCGCCGTCGCCGTTTACCTCGATCTTGGCGTGCAAAGGGAAGGTGACCGAGTAGTTGTCGGTGCAAAACTTCTTGATTTCCAGCGCGGTGCCGGGCTCCTGTTTGCCGAACTGGTTGCAGGGGAAGCCAAGCACAGTGAAGCCCTTCTTGGCAAACTTGTCGTGGACGGCCTGCAGTTGCTTGTATTGCGGAGTGAGACCGCACTTGCTGGCCACGTTGACGACCAGCATGACCTTGCCTTTGTGCGCCTTGAGCGAGGTTTTTTTACCGTCGATGTCCTTCAACTGAATGTCGAGGGTCGGGTTCCCGGCGCTCACGGCGGCGGCCAGCGAAATTGAAAGAAACAAAGCAGAAATGAACTTCATAGCCACGAATATAGCGAACGGGCGTTGTTTGTCAAACGCGCAAAGCCGGGGCCAATGCACGAATGCCGTTCATGCCGCAGTGTTTCCGCTGGAGGGAGGCTGGGAATGTCGGCGTGAGAACCCAAACCAGACCGCCAGCGTCACCCCGATCGTTCCCAGTGTGAGGATTATGCTGGTGGGATTCGAGCGGAACACACTCCACGCCATCCAGACAGTAAGCAGTAAATAGATGACCGGGGGCAACGGATATAAGGGGACCCGAAAGGGCCGGGGCAGTCCGGGCCGCCGGATTCGCAGCAGAATCACCCCCAGGACGGTTGCGCCCGAGATCACCGTCAGGATGACGCCCACCGATTCCAGCAAATCCTTCAAGCCGGTGAACCGGATCAGTAGCAGCGCACCGGCGCACTGGACGGCGAGGGCAATGACTGGCGAGCCCCGGCGGTTCAGGATCGTGAGGGCTCCGGGCAGTTCCCTTTTGCGCCCCATCGAATAGAACACTCGGGCACCCACCATCGCGGTGAGGCTGAGAGTGGAAAACAACACCAACAGGATCAGGATGTTGAACGTCCCGCCCACGGTTTCGCCAAACAGCCGGACTGCGGCGAACCGACCGATGTCCACAACGGGCGATCCGTCAGGGTGGATCATCTCATGAGGCGCTGCCGCGCGCAAAAACACCCAGTTCACCAACAGGTAAAGCGCCGTTACCGCCAGCATGCCCAGCGTCATTCCCCACTTCAGCGAACGCTTGGTATTACGAATTTCACCGGCAATGTAGGTTGGATTGTCCCAGCCCAGATAGGCGAAGGCTACTGCTGCCATCGCCGATCCGAAAACTGAAGAACTCAAACCGGTCGACTCCCCGCCCACGGACGGCGGGGGAGTTGCCGCCGTGGCATCGACGGAAAACCCCCAACACACCAGGCCCGTCAACAGGATTATTTTGAACAAGGCACCCAACTGATTCACCGCGTTACTCTCCCGCACTCCGAAGCAATGAACCAGCGTTGCGACAACGACCGCCACGGTGGCCACGGTACCTGGGGAAACCGACGGAACCACTTTTTGGAAATAGGCCCCCAAGGTCAGCCCCACCACCGCCATTGATCCCATGATACCGACAATGGCCACCGACAACCCGACGACAAACCCGCTCATCGGACCATAGATATTGCGGACAAAAACATAACTGCCCCCCGCCTCCGGCCAGAGAGCAGCCAGCTCAATGTAGGTTAGCGTGCCGCACAAGGCGAGCAGTCCGCCCACCGCCCACACCAGCATGACCGCCCAA
>DQOE01000304.1 GCA_015658765.1 Verrucomicrobiota bacterium
AAATACGACGCGAGATTGACCATATACCTTCTGATGGGGGCGTTCAAGCTGGGCGCGATGTTGTTGTTTTTCATCCCGTGGCTGGTGCTGCGGCTTGGGCGCGCCTCGAAGGCGGCGAGCTAGTCCACTTGAAGGCGGCGGCCGTCGAGCGAGCGCTGGCAGATGAAGGCGTCCATCAATTCGAGGCTGCCGGTGCGAATTTCTGCTTGTACTCGTGGCCGCCCTGCAGGAGGTCGAACCCTGTGCAGCCCTCGCTCATCGCCCGCTCGATGTTGTGCAGCATCAGTTGTCTGCCGGGACCGTGCTTGTGGTAGTCCGGCAGGTAGGCGATGTAAAAAAAGCCATAATAGCTTTCCCGGCGAACAGCGATCTCGAACGCGATGGCCATTTCGTTGACGCGCAGCGCGGTGATTTCCACCTGGCCAAGCGCCGGGTTATTTCGACTTGCTGGTGATGCGGCCAATCAGGCGGTTCGCGTAGTTGCGCATTCGGGGATTAGCCTTCGGGTCGATGCGCGCCATCTTGGCGATGGCTTCCCTGTGTGGGTTGGCGTGTTCGCCGATGACATCCAGCGCGTTGAGGGCAAGCATTGAGAGGCGGATGCCGTTTTTCGCCGGGTCGGCGTATTGCATCAGCACCTTGGCGGCGCGTTTGGCCTCGAGATTTTTGCCATAGCGGCCCAGAGCCTCGGCGGCGATGATGCGGACGCTGGGCGACTTGTCCTCGAGCGCGGCCACCAGTGCTTCGCGGCCCTTGCGTACACCGTTTTTTCCACGGATAAGATAGCCCATTGCAGCCCAGTAGCGCACGGCACTGTCGTCGCTCCGGATAAGTCCGGGCAGTTGTTCGGTGGTTTTTTTGCCTTTGCGCGAGGCGGCGTTGGCGGCTTTGAAAATGGCGTTAAAATTGTAACGGCTGTTGTCGTGACCCACTTCGTACGGTGAATCATCACCAGCACGGGAGTGGATTTCGGCTTCGGGTAGAAACCCAACGTCGCGGACTTCGGCAGCCCAGCTGCGATGAGCCCTGCGCATGCGCTTCATCACATCCGAGTGATCTTTTGACCTGGCGAGATTGTTGACTTCGTCCGGGTCGGCCTCGAGGTCGTACAGTTCCTCCGCCGGTTTGGTCTGCCAAAAGGCCGACTGTGCGGCGTTGAGTTTGCCGGCGTGATAGAGGTCGTGCCAGACACGGGTCGTGGGTGTTTGGAACATGTAATCGAGATACTGCCCGTACGGCTTGTGTGGCATATAGTTACGGATGTATACATGGCGTCCGTCAAACACCGTGCGCACCATGTCGTAGCGCTCATCCATACGACCGCGAAAGCCAAAGCTGAACTTTTGCGCTGGCGCCGTATGTTGTCCCATGAACGCATGGCCCTGCATGTGGGCGGGCGCCTTCGCGCCGGCGATGCTGATCAGGGTGGGGGCGAGGTCGATGAAACCAACGAGCCGGTCGCTGCTACCGCCGGTTTTGTATTCGGGCGGCGCGAGGTGCTTGAACTTCTCCGGCACGTGGATGATCAGCGGCACATTCAGCCCGGAGAAATACGGCCAGCGTTTGCTGCGTGGCATGCCGGAACCGTGGTCGCCGTAGTAAAAGACAATCGTGTCGTCGGCCAAGCCGGCTTCCTCCAGTTCGCGAAGGTTTTTGCCGACGAGCTTGTCCATCATCGTGATCCGATCGTGGTACTGCGCCCAGTCCTTGCGCACCTCCGGCGTGTCGGGGTGGTAGGCGGGGAGGCGCACCTTGGCCGGGTCGTGGATACGATCGGCGGGGTTGATCTTGTTCCGGATTTGGCTCTCGTGACTGATCGTGTGGTTGAAGATGGCGAAGAACGGCTTGCCGTCGGGCCGGTTTTTCCAATGCGCCTTTCGGCCACCATCGTCCCAGACGTTACCAACTTTCTCGAGGTTGTAATCCTCCTTGGAATTGTTGGTGCAGTAGTAGCCGAGTTCGCGCAGGTAAACCGGGTACATTTTGAAGTCAACAGGGAGCCGGGTCATGCTGCGCATGTGCTCGGCGCCGGTGGCGGGCGGGTAAATGCCGGAGATGATCGTGGTGCGGGCGGGGGCGCAGACCGGCGCGGTCGAGCTGGCCTTGGTGTAGCGGAGGCTGCGTTTGGCCAAGCGGTCAAGGTTCGGCGTGACGGCGTAAGAGTCGCCGTAGCAGCCAAGGTGCGGCCCGTTGTCCTCGCTGGTGATCCAGAGGATGTTCGGCAGCGCCTGATCCGCCCGCGCCTGACCATAGCCAAGCGCGGCCACGGTGCTGCCCAACAGGAATACTCGACTGATTCTGCTCATGATTGACATCGGCGGCATTGAAGCACCACCGCCATCCGTAGGCAACGGTCGAATACTTTTGAGCAGTAGTCGGGCAGGTCTGTTTCCTGTTTTTGTTCAACTTTTTGAACATTTTGGCTTTGAACTGGTCATGATCACCGGGGTTTGCCCTGGTTGGGCAGAACTTTTTTCAATTCACCGCTAATAAAAACCGATCGGACGCGTCATGGGATTGAGAGCATTGTTAAATGTCTCGAAAGGACAGCAAAACAAGCTGACTCCCATGCAGACGCGTGTGAAAGGTGCTCCCCGGTCCATGAACGACCCGCAGGCCAAGACCGCCCCGGCAAAGGAGGCGATCGAGGAGGTGCTTCGCCAATGCGAATCGCCGCTGCTGGCGTACGCCATCAAAATGGTGCGGGACGGGGAACAGGCGCAGGAGATAGTGCAGGAGGCGTTCGTGCGCCTGCATGGCTCCTACGCCGAGGTGGTCGCGCCGCGGCCGTGGTTGTACCGCACAGTGTTCAACCTGGCCATGACGCACCATCGCGAACGGCAGAAGGTGGTGCCGGTCGGTTTTTCGCCGGAGAAAACTCCCGGCGCGGAAACCCCGACATCGCCCGCACCGGACGAGAGGCTGGTGCGGATGGAAGCCGTGGCGCAGGCACGCGCATGCGTCGAGGAACTGGATGACCGGAGTCAGCAACTGGTTCGGCTGAGATTCGAGGACGGGCTCTCTTACAAACAAATGAGTGAGCGCACCGGCCTGACAGTGACCAACGTGGGATACATTCTCCACACGTCGCTGAAGAAACTCGC
>DQOE01000024.1 GCA_015658765.1 Verrucomicrobiota bacterium
GGTCTCCGCATGAACCTCCCGGGCGATCGCGCGGCCGTCTATCAGGTTATCAGCCGGCATCAGGGAATCGTCTTGAGCGTGCGCACGTCGAGCAGCGGCAGCGAGGGCCAGCGCGGATCGACAGCCTCGATGCCGGTGAGAACGACCCTGCGGTTGCGCAGCATGCCCATCAGGTGATTGAAGGTGATGGGCTCACCGTCCTCGCCCTTGGCCGACTTGAGCGGCCCGGAGTCGGACGAGTAGAGATAGTTGATGGTGCGGCCGTTGTCGTCGAGCAACTCGAACCGGCTTGGGGCTTTCGGGCTGCGGAAGAAGCGCCGCTTGATGGTGCCCTCGCGGGTGACGATGCGCGGCGGCGGCACCGGCAATTTCGTGTCGGTGACGGCGGGGGCCGGTTCCGGCTTGGTTTCCTCGGCATCCTCCGGGTTGCCCATCGGCGGCTTTTGCGCGTCGCCGGACTCGGGGGCATCGACCACCACGACTTCCGGTGCTGGCGGCTCCGGCAAGTCTCCCGGCTCGGTGGTTTCATTCGATTCTTCCGGCTCGCCCTTGGCTTCCTCCGGCTCCTTCGCCTCGGTCACCTCCTCGGCGGCTGGCTTGGCCTCGGGAGTTTCTTTTGGCTCTTCCGTTTCGGTCAATTCAGCCGGCTTGGCCTTGGGAGTCTCTTTTGGCTCTTCCGTTTCGGTCACCTCAGTCGGCTTGGCCTCGGGGGTTTCCTCCGGCTTGGCCTCCACGGCGGCCTGGCCAAGCTCGATGAACTTGGCCGCGACGTAGGCATGGGCTCCGGCGGGATGCTCGATCTCAATCCAGTCGCCGGCGGTGCGTTTTTCCTTCACGGCATCGCCCTTGGCCAGGCGGCCGATGATGCTGAAGCGCTCGCTGCCCCCGGCGCGGACGTTGAGTTTTTTGGCGGTCACTTTGCCCTCTTTGACGAAGCTCATGTGCACCCATGTCTGGCCGGCGGCCGGCATGGCGATCTTGAGCCAGTCGGCCGGCTCGCCCTTGCGCGGCGGGGCGACGGTCACTTTGGCGAGAACGGTCACTTGGTCGCCCTTGCGAAGCTGGGCCACGCGTTCGCCGATCAGGCTGGCCCGGGCGCGGACGTTGACTCGGTCGGCCGAGACGGTGCCTGTCTCGGGGGGGGTGACTTCGCTGACAACGTTCTTCGCGCTCAAGCCTGAAACGGCAACCAGCAACGTCAGCGCGGGGATGAAGAAACGGCCAAGTGGTTTCATGGGGGACGAGTGTGAAACGTCGCCCCACCGGTGTCAATTCCGCCGAGGGGGTCGAGGCGATTTTCCGCGCGGCTTGAGGCACGACGCGACCTCGGCGCGGCTGAGCATGCGCCACTTGCCGGGCGGCAGTTCGCCCAGCTTCACCGGCCCGACCGCCACCCGTTGCAGGCGCAACACACGGAGGCCGAGCGCTTTAAACATCCGGCGCACCTCGCGGTTTTTGCCCTCGGTCAGCACGAGCTCCGCCTCGCTGCGGGTGTTGTTGGCGGAGAGCAGGCGGGCGCTCCTGGCTTTCAGAAAATCCCCCTTGTCGTGCAGGCCAACTGTGAGCTGCTTCAGTGTCTCCGTCTCGAGCCGCTTGGCCAGCGTCACGCGATAGGTCTTGAGCAGGCCGTGGCTCGGGTGCGCCACCTTCTGGCAAAACTCGCCGTCGTTGGTCAGCAGGATCAGCCCCTCGCTGTCGGCGTCGAGCCGGCCGATGGTGAAGAGGTGCCCCCAGTCCGCCGGCAACAGGTCGAACACCGTCCGGCGATCGTGCGTGTCGCGGCGGGTGCAGAGAAACTTCGGGGGCTTGTTGAGGGCGACGAACCGCTTGGCCCTGGCCCGGATCGGGCGGCCGTCGAGCGACACTTCGTCCCGGGTGGGATGAACCTTCGTGCCAAGCAGCCGGACGACTTGGCCATCGACGGTGACGCGACCGGCGAGGATCAGCTTTTCGCCTTCACGGCGGGAAGCCACTCCGGCCTCGGAGAGAAATTTTTGCAGGCGAACCATCACCACGGGGGAGGCAAATGCGGTGCGGTCAGTGGCGGGCGGGCAACGGAACCGGGGGCGATTATTCCTCCGGCTTGGTCTTTTTCAGGCCGGTGATGCGGTCGTCCTCCTTGAGTTCACCGCGTTTGCGCAGCAGTTCCACGCGCTCATAACGGGTGAGCACAGTGCGCTTGGCTTCAGCGGCACCACCGACTTTCAGGCTGGGATGTTGTGACATTTTCTTAAAAAATAAACGATTTAGAGTCTCTCCGCCGGGAAGCGGGCGCGGGAACCTACCACACCCCACCTCGATTGCAACCGGATATTTTGCTACAAATGCAGGCTTTTCTGCTTCTTCCTCAAAGGGCATGCTTGGCCTAGTGCTGCTTCCATCGTGACGTTTTTTTCGACAAAAACTAGGCTCAATATGCTTGGCTTCGTTGCTGCCCTGTCCTTGGCTCGCGCGGAGGTGCCCGATATCCGCTCGGTCGAACTGGATCTCACCATCCCTAGGCTGGAAACCGGCCAACCGGATGCCGGCAGGCGAGTGAAGCAAACTATCCCCGGCTACGAGCAGACTGGCGTTTATCATGTCACCTATCTGCCGGTTGATTGGGTACAAGGCAAAAGCTATCCGGTGCTCATCGAATATGCCGGGAACAAATACCACGGAGCCAACGGTGACATAAGCACCGGCCGGCCTGAAGGCAGCAAGATGGGTTACGGAATCTCCGGCGGACGCGGCTTCATTTGGGTATGCCTGCCTTACCTCAACGTTAACGGAGATGACATTGCACTCACTTGGTGGGGCGACGCCAAAAATCGCACCGCGCGGCCGACGTTGGATTACTGCCACAAAGCCGTCCCGTGGATTTGCAAAAAATACGGAGGCGACCCTGACCGCGTCATCCTGTGTGGATTCTCACGCGGTGCCATCGCCTGCAACTACCTTGGACTGTACGATAACGAAACCGCCAAACTATGGCGGGCCTTCATTCCATACAGTCACTACGATGGTATCCGCACTTGGCCTTACCCTGCCTCCGACCGCGATTCCGCCCTCGCCCGACTTAAGCGCCTAGCCAAGCGCCCTCAATTCATCTGCCACGAAATCACCGGCGCTCAACTCAACCTTGCGGCGACAAAAAAATGGATCGAATCCACCGATCTTACTGAAAACATCACTTTCGCCGAAACCGGTTTCCGCAACCACAACGACGCATGGCTTCTCCGCCCCAGCCCAGCCCGCGAAAAACTCCGAGTTTGGCTGAAGGACGCACTATCCGTCCCTTAGCCTCTAATCACTCTCGAAGGCAAATTCCGCATTGCGTCGGGGCGGTGTATGACTAGACTGCCGCACCGCTTGCTTTGTTTGTCGACATGAGCCGCAAGGAACAGTTTTCCCGCAAAGATCTCCCGGATGAGTTGCGTCAGCAATTCGCCGTGGTGGAGCGTCGGCTGTGGCGTGTCGAGACGGCGATGGCGGTGTGTCTCGCTGCGGCCGGGTTGTTCGGTTCGTATCTCGTCCTTTTTTTCTCCGACCGCCTATGGGACAGCCCGGGCTGGCTGCGGCTTAGCCTGCTCGCCGCCGGTGTTGGCATCACGGTCGCCTCGGTGGTTTGGTGGCTCACCCGCTGGGTGTTCCGCAAGCGCGACACGCCCGCCTTGGCCAAGCTGGTGCAACGGCGGTATCGGCGACTCGGCGACCGGCTGCTCGGCATCGTCGAGTTGGCCGACGAGGAAAAACGCCCGGCCATTTTCTCCCCCGCGCTTTACGAGGCGGCGATTAGCCAGGTCGCCGGTGAGGCGCTGAAGCTCGATTTCAAGCAAACGGTCAGCCCGCGGCCAGCGCGGCAGCGGGCCATCATCGCGGCGGGTCTTGTTGCGGTGGCGGTCGTCGCCTGGGCGGTTGTCCCGCAGGCTGGCTGGAACACGCTTCAGCGCTGGGGTCTGCCGGCGGCCGACATTTCGAGGCACACGCTCGTTCGGCTCACCGGGTTTCCCGGCGAGATGGTCGTGGCCAAGGGCGAGTCGTTCGACGTCAACGGCGCGGTCGAGTACCGCTCGTTTTGGAAACCCGGCACCGCCTCGGCACGGTTCAACGACAGCAAGCCGATACGAGCCGACATCGCCGGCACCAACGTGAATTTCACCGTCTCCGGCAAGGTCGAGGACGGCGCCCTCACGGTGAAGGTCGGCGACGCCCGGCATGCGGTCGAGATACGCCCGGTGCAACGCCCGGCGATGCGCGAACTGCACGCCCGCATCGAGCTGCCCGCGTACTTGCAGCACCCGGTGCAAAACGAGACGGTGCAGGCGGCTTTCCTGCCGGTGCTGCGCGGCAGCACGGTGTCGTTCCAGGGCCGTGTCTCTCGCGAGCTCAACCAGGCGCAGGTGACGATTGACGAGGTGGCCAAGCCGATGAGCGTTCGCAATGATAATTTTTCCAGCCCGGCGCATGAGGTGGGCGGCACGTCGCATTTTGCCTTCACTTGGCGCGACAAACACGACCTCGCCGGGGCGGCCGCGTGGCAGTTGAACGTCGAGGCGATCGACGACATTGCGCCGCGTCCCGACCTCGGCACGCTGGGCCGCGACCTGGCCATCCTAGAGACCGAGGTGCTCGAGCTCAACGCCACCGTGCGCGATGACTTCGGCGTGAAGGAAGCCGGCATCGAGTGGCGTGCGCTTGGCCAGGCGGAGGAGTCGCCGCCGCAAATCGCCGCCGCGCTCACGGTCTTGGCCAACGGCACGCAGGAGACCGAGTTTGAGGCGGGTTTTCATTTCAGCCCGGCGGTGCTTGGCATCGGCAGGGACACCACCGTCGAGCTTGCCGCCTGGGCGACCGACCATCTGCCCGGTCGCAAGCCAAGCCGCACGATGCCGTATCGGCTGCACATCCTCGGCATCGAGGATCACGCCGAGATGGTTCGGCAAAAACTGGAGGAAATCCTGGAGAACCTCGAGGAGGTTTCGCGCGCCGAGGAAGACATCGCCGAGGACACGCGTGAGTTGGCCAAGGCCGACGACGACACCTTGGCCAAGCGCAAGACCAACGAGAAGATCGAGCAAACCGCCGAGGATCAGAGGGAGAACGCGCAGGACTTGAAAGACCTCGCGAAGGAGGGAGCCAAGGCGTTGATGGAGGCCATGCGCAATCCGGCCTTCGACGTGCAGACGCTGCGCGACTGGGCGCAGAACATGCAAAAGATGAACGAGCTGGCCGACCAGCAGATGAAGCAGGCCCAGTCCAAGCTCGGCGAGGCGCAGCAGGGCGGCGAGCCGCAGGAGAAAAAAGAGAAGCTCGCCGACGCGCTCGAGGAGGAGGAGGAGGCGCTCGACGAGCTGGCCGATTTGCAGGACAAGGTGAACAAGGACCTCGACAACCTTCAGGCCCTCACGCTGTCCCAGCGGCTGCGCAAAATCAGCAAGGAGGAAATGGCACTGCGCAAAAAAATCAAGGACATCATCCAGGAAACCATCGGCCTGACGCCGGACGATCTGCCGGAGCGCCACACCCGCGCCAACGGCCGCTTCACCAAGTCGCAGGGCCGCACGCAGGCCAAGGCGGTCGAGTTGCAGGGCGAGATCAGCCGCTTTTACGAGCGCACCGGCAAGGGCCAGTACGGTGAGGTCAGCCGCGAGATGGAGACGGAGAAAACCGGCGAGTCGCTCGCGGAGATCGAGCAGCAGATTTCTTCCAACATCTCCATGCTGGCCATCCGCAACCTCGGCGACTGGTCCGGCAATTTCGAGGAGTGGGCCAAGAAACTCGAGCCACCCAAAAAGGACTCAGACGGCGGCGGCCAGGGCGGTGGCCAGGGCGGCGAGAAAAAGGTGAACGAGCTGATGAAACTGCTTTTCTCCATGCTGCGCCTGCGTGAAAGCGAGCTGCTGCACCGGCAGCAAACCGCCCTGCTCGAGCAGCAGAAGGGCGAGGCCGGCATTTACGCGAAGGGCCTCGAGCGGGTGGTGCAAATGCACATCGACTCGATGCTCGAGCTGAACCGGATGCAGTTCGAGACGGTCGAGCCGGCGATGCTTGACCCGTTGCAGGAGACGTTCGACTCGATGGAGATCACCGACAACCTGCTCGACAAGCCGCAGACCGACTCGGTCACCACCGAGGCGCAGACCGGCACCATCCGGGCCATGTCCGACGTCATCAACCTCATTAACGAGGAGGTCAAGCGCGACAGCGGCCAGCAGGGCCAATCGCAGGCCCAGCAGGAAATGGCGTTCATGATGGCGATGATGGCGATGAAACAGCAGATGGGCCAGGGCATGAAGCAGAGCCAAAGCGGCGGCGGCAGCCAGGCCGGCGGCACGACCAGCCAATCCGCCTCCGCATTGACCGGCGACGCCGTCGGCCGCGAGGACAGCGAACGCGCCATCAGCCGGGGCAGCGGCGCGGCGGCACGGTTGCCGGAGGAGTTTCGCGAGGTGTTGCAGGATTATTTCAAGGCGGTGGAGGTGATGGAGGGGGACGGGAAGCGATGAGGCGGACGCGGCTTTCGCTTCTCATCGCGGTGTGCCTGGCCGTGGCCGTTCCGGCCCAGGCGCAAAAACTGTTTGAGGAGTCGAGCGACCTGTTGCCGAAAGAGATCGAGCGTATGTACTTAAAGGGCCTGCAGTTCATCGTGCAGTCCCAGATCGCCGGCGGCAATTTCAAGGACAAGCCGTACGGCACGTCGCCGGCGGTGGTCGGGCTGGCCGTGGTGGCGATGCTCGCGCACGGGGACGACCCGGTCCACGGCCCGTACAGCGGCCCGATCAAGCGCGGACTCAACTTCATCGTCAGTCGGCAAAACAAGACCACCGGCTACATCGGCACCACGATGTATAACCACGGCTTTGCGACGCTGGCTTTGGCCGAGGCGTACGGCGCGGTGGAGGACGACCGGCTTGGCCCGGCGCTCGAGAAAGCCATCGCCCTGATCATCAACGCGCAGAAAAAAAACCCGCGCGGCGGCTGGCGCTACTCGCCGGAGAGTACCGACGCCGACACCACAGTGAGCGGTGCGCAGATGGTGGCGTTGTTCGCCGCGCGCAACGCCGGCCTGACTGTGCCGGAGTCGGCCATCCAGACCGGCCTGAAATATTTCAAGACGTGCCAGACGCCCGAGGGCGGTTTCGGCTACACGTCCAACCGAGGCCCCAACGCCGCCCGCTCGGCCATCGGCACGCTGGTGTTCGCCCTGGCCAAGGAGAAGGACAGTGCGACTTTCCGGAAATCATTCGGCTACCTCCGCAAGGCCCCGGAGACGTCGAGCTACCGGAACTATTATTTGTACTATGGCGCGCAGGCATTCTTCCACGCCTCGCCGGCGGAGTGGGCCAAGTGGAACCGCAAAAACATCGCCACGCTCAAGCAAAACCAGAACGAGGACGGAAGCTGGGGCGGCCAGTTCGGCACCACGTTTGCCACCTCCGCCTCGCTGCTTTCGCTTGCGCTCAACTACCGTTTCCTGCCGATCTATGAGCGGTAATCCATCCCAGCCAAGGCGATGGTTCCGCCGGCCGCTTTGGCTGGCGGCGATCGCGCTTGGCCTAGGCCAGGCGTTTGGCCAGGCGGCTGGCAAGGACGACCTCGTGCGTTTCCTCGACGGCTCGATGCTTCACGGCGAACTGCAGCAGGTCAGCCTCGGCGACGGCGTGCGCTGGGCGCGGCCCGACTTGGCCAAGCCGGTCGATTTTCGGCCGGACAACCTGGCTTGGATTCGCTTCGAGGGCGCGCGCCCGGTGAAGCGCCCGTCCGAGCCGACCGTGCACATCCGCTTTCACAACGGCGACGAGGTGCTCGGCAACCTGATTGCGCTGGACGAGCAGCGCGTCCAGTTCTCCACTTGGTTCAACGAGCAGTTGTCCGCTCCGCGCGGCGTGCTGCAGTCGCTGGCGTTTCTCTCGCCGGGCTTCCGGATTCTATTCGAGGGGCCGACCACCATCGCTGGATGGAAGCTGGGCCGCGACCCAAAGGCGTGGAAGTACCGCGACGGCGTTTTCATCTCCGAGGGCGTCGGCGTGCTGGGCCGCGACTTCGGCCTCAAGGGCTCGTCCCGCATCGAGTTCGACCTCCAATGGAACGGCACTTTCAGCCTGATCGTGCCGGTGTACACCTCGGCGCTTGACCGGTTTGATTACCGCAGCAACTCGTACATGTTTTACATCAGCCGCGGCTACGTCAGTTTGCAGCGCGTGCAGAACGGCGCCGGTGTGCGTAACCTTGGCCAGGGGCAGATCCCCGAGATGCAGTCGAAGAACCGCGTGCGGGTCGAGATCCGCGTCAACAAGCCCAAGGCCGAGATGGAACTTTACATCGACCGCAAGCTCGTCCGCAAATGGCGCGACACAAACGGCTTCGCCGCCACCGGCTCGGGCATGGCATTTTTCTCGCAGCTCAACGGCCCGATCGTGCGGGTGAGCAATCTGCGCGTGTCGGCATGGGACGGCCATTCCGACCCGGTCCAGCTCGCCGTGAACGACGGCCCTGAGGACATGGTTTTTCTCAAGAACCGCGACGAGGTGCCCGGCAAGCTGAAGTCGATGGACGGCCGGACGGTCGTGATCAACTCGCTCGGCGCGGACCTCACCATTCCGCTTGAGCGCATCACCCGCGTCGCGCTCACCAAGCCGGAAGCCAAGCCGGAAGCCAAGCGGCCGTGGGAAGTGCGCGCGCACTTCGCCGGTGGCGCGGCCGTGTCGTTCGAGCTCCAGCAATGGGAGGGCAGCACCCTCACCGGCCGCAGCCGAAACTTCGGCCCGGTGACATTTGACTCGCAGTACATCCGGCGGCTGCAGTTCAACCTCGGCACCTCACAAAAAACCAGCGACACCAACGCCGGCGGCGCCGACCAACTCTGGCCCTGGGATGATTGACGAAA
>DQOE01000210.1 GCA_015658765.1 Verrucomicrobiota bacterium
AGCGGCGTTTTGTTCGTGTCCTCCGCCTGGCCGACACCGTAGCGCGAGGTGGAAATGATCAGGCGCCGCTCCTCGGCATACTCCCATCCGGCGACCTGCCGAAACTCCGCCATGCGCTGGTCAGCCACGCTGGCCAAAAGCAGCGTCGGCGTCGGCTCAATGCCGTTCCGCTCGCATGCCTTCCGAACCGGCTGAAGCGTGCTGGCACTCATTCCAGCGGCTTGAGCAGCACTTTCGATTTGCGGCCGCTCTCCTCCGCCGCCGCCTGGCGCGCATCGGGCAGGTCGTCGAGTGTGCCCTCGGTGAAGCCAGCCTTGGACTGAAACCACTTGAACGTCTGCGTCGAGAGCACGAACAGCTTGGCCAGGCCGTGGTCACGGCCAAGTTTCTCTGCGTACTCGACGAGCTTACGGCCGATGCCCTGGTTTTCATGCGCGGCGCTGACGCACACCGAGCCAAGCTCGGCGACGTTGGCCTCCGTAAAAACCGTCAGCGAAAAACAGCCGACCGGGTTGCCATCAATCTCGAACAGGTGATACTCGCCGACGTTGGCCTCGAGGTCGGCCAAACTGCGATCCATCAGCTCCTCCGACTCAATGGCGTTCTTCGTCAGCGCGAGGATGCTGCCGAGGTCGGACTTTTTCGCCGGACGAATCTGCCGGTACTCGTTGGCATAGACCAACGTGCCGATGCCGGTGTTGGAGAACACCTCGGCGAGCAGGCCCTCGTGTACGCTGCCGTTGATGAGGTGCACGCGCGGGATGCCGGACTGGCATGCGGCGGCAGAGTTGCGCGCCTTGGCCAACTGCTCCGGCTCGAGGCTGTCCGGCTCGTGCTCGAGAATCTGGTCGAGTTCGCCGTTGGGAATCTGCCGGATCACTTCGCCGTTGCGGATCAATCCGTCGCGGGTGGTGACGTAAATCAGCTTGGTCGCCCGCAGCCGCACGGCCACCTCGCGGGCGAGGTCGTCGGAGTTGACACGGTAGGTGTGCCCCTCGCCGTCGAAGCCAAGCGGCGGGATGACCGGGATGCTGCCCTGCGCCAACAGACTCTCCAAGTGGCCAAGGTCGATCCGCTCCGTCTTGCCGGCGAACTGGTAATCGGTGCCGTCGATGATGCCGCGCGGGTGCGCCGTCACGGCGTTGGTCGAGACGCCGCGCAGGCCGTTGGCGGCGAAGCCCTCGAGGATCTCGTGCGTCAGCCGGTTGGCCGCCGTGAGCGCCAAGTCCAGCGTGGGGGCGTCCACCGGCTCGGTGCCGTCGAGGTCGGACGGCTCGATGCCGCGCTGCAGCGCCATCGCCGCGATCTGGCTGGCGGCGCCGTGCACCAATGCCACGCGGATGTTCAGCGATCGCAGCACGGCGAAGTCGAGGAGGAGGTTCGAGAAATTCTCGTCGCTGACAATCGCGCCATCGACGCTGACGACAAAAATCCTGTCCCGAAACTTCGGAATATACTGGAGAATTCCCCTGAGATCAGTCGGCTTCACGTTGCTCCTTGCGCGCTTGGCCAAGCGGCCGCGCCGCCGCAGATAAGAAAAGCGATTCCCCGCCGGTTCAATCTATTTCTGCAGCACGACGAGCGCCACCGTCTCAGCAGGCTTGGGCTCCGGCTTGAACGGGAGGATTTTTGAGAAGGCAAGCGTCTGCACCAGCCCGAGCAACGAGATCGCCAGCAGCAGCACGCTCCACGTCTTGAGCGTCTCCTTTTCGGTGAAGCCGCTGAGCCGCTGCACCACCCAGAATCCGCTGTCATTCATCCACGACAACGTGATCGAGCCGAAGCCGATCGCGAGGAAAATGTATAACGGATGATAGTCCAGCCCGCTGCCGTCACCGAGAATAGCGGCCATCAAGCCCACCCCGGTGATCATCGCCACCGTGGCCGAACCCTGAGCAATCCGAATAATCGCGGTCGCACCCCAAGCCAGCAGGATATAGGAAATACCGTAGCTTTGTGCCAAGGCCTCTATCGTTTCGCCAATTCCGGCCAGACGGATCATGCCGCCAAACGCACCACCCGCGCCCGTGATCAGGATGATAACCCCTGCGGTCTGCAGCGGATCTTCAAGCGCCTTGGCCAGAGTGCTCATCAGCCCACCCTCCAACGGCCGGCTCTCACGAATCATCTGCGCGGCCAGGGTGTAGATCGCCAGCAGCGCAGCGAGCAGCATCGCGATATTCGGCGAGCCGAAAAACTCGAGATACCGAAACCAAGCCGCGCCACTCACGGTATCCTTGGCAACCAGCTTCAAAATCGAGACTAGCGAAATCAACACCACCGGCAGTGCGATCGGCAAGGCCGACAGGAACAGGTTAGGGAGCTCGGAATCTTTTTTATCCACAATCGTCCGAAGCTCACTCATCGATGCCCCGGCCGCCTCCCGCATTGGAATGTTGAACTTGGCGTCGAATCGCTTGGCCAAAAACAGCACCAGCCATGCTGGCAACAGGCTCGCGGCCAAGCCGGCCATCATCGCAATACCCAAATCCAGCTGTAGACCCTCGGCGATCATCAATGGCCCCGGCGTCGGCGGTACCATTGAGTGCGTGATCGCACCCGCACCCGCCATCGCGATCACGTAAAGCGTATAGCTTTTGCCCGTGCGCAAACTGAGCGCCCGCGCCAGCGGGATCAGCAGGAAAAAAACGGTGTCGAAAAAAACAGGAATCGACAGGAGAAACCCACTCATCAACAGCACCAAGCCGGCCCGCTTCTCGCCGAAAATTCCCAGAAGCCAGCGCACCACGCGATCCGCCGCGCCGCTGCCGAGCATGCACGTGCCAATGATCGCCGCCAGCGCCACGACAAACCCGATCCCCGCAGCCGTGTTGCCGAAGCCAAGCAGCGACCAGTTCACCGCCAGCAACATATCGTTGGCGGCGTCGCCCGGCGTATCGTTCAGGGTCACGCGACTCTTGAACAAGCCGACATTCTCCGTGGTCATCCCCGGCAAATCCCCAGTCAGCAAACCGGTCAGCACCGCAGCGAAGATCAGTGCCAGAAACGGATGCAACTTCAGCTTGATGATCGTGAATACAATGAAGCCGACACTGATCGCCAGAATGCCCAGCGGCCAGTACGAGACGGGATCAGGGGCTTGAGCCAGGATTGAGTGAGTCATGATTTGCCAATGGCAGTTGATCGGGTGCCGGTAGTCCCTCAAAAAAACGCCCCCCGGTCAAGCCCAACACACAGCCCGACCCCAGAAAACCCTGTTCCTCTCTCTCAATTTCCTTGGCCAACATCATGGTCACGTTCAATGAATCCCATAAGGCCATCAAGCCAAACTAGTCCGGTATCTTTTAAGGAGGCTAACAGTTGCCTATGCTACATCTTGTGCCATGCCTTATTTTACAAGTAAGGATTCCTCCCAATTCAAACCGTGCCTGTGCCGAGACGCCTGATTGATGTTGGATGGTTATCGGTGATCTGCTATCGTGCTGGCGCACGTCAGGCCTATGAAACAAATACCACTCACAATCATCGCAGCCGTCCTGTTGGTGGGGTGCGGGGAGTCGCAGCAGCAGACTGTTCCCGACCCCACTGAAGTGAAACTCGTTGAACCCGTAGCTGAAGCGGCAACACCGGAACTGCCCGTAACCACGGCAACACCGGCGGAAGCAGAACCCCCTCAGCCGGTTGCCGAGGTGCCAGTGCAGCAACCATCTCCTCCAGCAAAGGCAAAACCCGCTGAACCGGCTACCACAGATGCAAAACCAGAATCGCTGACGGCAAAACCAGCCAACCCGGCAGCGAACAGTGCGCTAATTGATGCGGCCATGAAGGGGAACATCGAATCCATCAAGCAGCACCTTGATGCCGGCGCCAGTGTGAGTGCTAAGGATGTGAATGACTGGACTCCCTTGTATTACGCACCAAACAACGAAATCGCTGAACTACTCATCACCAGGGGTGCGGATGTGAACGCGATTGATGAGCGTGGCTGGAGTCCGCTGCATGCGGCTGCGATGGGGGGGGAGGAAACCATTGAATTTCTTATCGCCAACGGTGCAGATGTGAATGCGAAAATTGCGTCTGGTTCTTACAAGGGAATGACACCGCTGGATTTGGCCTCCAAGGCCGAAATCGTCGACCTGATCCGCAAACACGGCGGCGAAAGCGGCAAATAGGATCGGGTGCGGTCGGTTTCTGCGACCCAGAAACCCAGACGATCGGCGTCGTGGGCAGTCAGCGCAACGATTCAATGCAGGATACGTTTCTGCATGAGACGTTCCACGCCATCGCGCACGTGATGGGATTGAAGGAAACCGAGGAGGAGGAGAACTACGTTCGCCGCTTGGCAACAGGATTATGCACGGTCTGGAACCACAACCCTGCGGCGTTCAAGTGGTGGAGCGGGTTGGTTTAGTTACTTGCCGCCGTGTTTGCGGAGGAGGTCGGCAGTTTCGAGATGTTTGAGCGTGATGGCCTCATCTAGCGGTGTATTGCCACGCTTATCCTTCGTATTCACATCCGCACCCCTGGTGATGAGTAGTTCAGCGACTTCCTTGTGGCCACGGTAGGCCACACGATGCAAAGGAGTCAGTCTAAACTTATTCTTCGCATTCACATCCGCACCTTCAGCGATCAGCAGTTCGGCGACTTCCTTGTGACCTCTAGTAGCCGCAATAATCAAAGGGGTCTGTCCAACCTTATTCTTCGCATTCACATCCGCACCTTTGCCGATGAGTAGTTCGACGGTTTCCTTGTGACCTTTCTGAGCCGCACGATGCAAAGGAGTGGTTTCCCAATCACCCTTCGCATTCACATCCGTGCCAGCAGCCAAGTGCTGTTTGACGGCTTCAATGTTTCCTTCAGCGGCAGCCTCAATAAGTGAGATGTCTGGTGCTTTGGCTGTCGGCGGTTCTGGTTGTGCAACTTCAGCAACGGGTTCAACTGGGTTCGCTTCTGGTGCTGGAGCCGACTGCTGCGACTCACCACATCCTACCAAAACCACGGCTGCGACGATTGCGATCAGTTTTGATTTCACGGTAAGCCAACGGTCAACCCGCTAAGCGCAGTTTTCAAGGCGTTTTAACTGTTGCCGCGAAAAGCCTTCAGACTTACAAACTGAGGGTTGATGGCTGAACCGAAAGCATACGAGCTAGAGAAACTGACCGCCGGAGTCACATGGAAGTGGAAGAAGACCATCTCGGACTATCCGGCCAGTGAATGGACTCTCACGTATTATCTGCGCAAAGACGGCGCAACCGCCACAAGCTTCAGCGCAGCCGCTGACGGTGACTCGTATCTGGTGACGGTTGCAGCTTCCACCACGACCGGCTACGCCGCTGGCACGCCAATGACGGCCGTCCAACGGGAGGTGTCACCAGATTTTCCGCTTGGCCAAGCGCTGTCTATTCCCTGACCCAAGCAGGTGTGCCGAACCAGTCGTGCATCTCCTTGGTGAAAGGAGCGACGACTTCCCTGGACTCTGGGATGTGGCCACGGTCCTGAGTGGAAATCATCCAGGTGTCCAGCGCTGCGCGGAGGCGCTTGAGGGCGGCCTGGTGGGCTGCATCCGATGAGGCGGCGAGGTTGCGGATTTCGTGGGGATCGGCCTGGGTGTCGTAGAGCATCTCGCGCGGGAATGGTTTCATGAGGTCGGCGGCGGGGCCGGTGAGTTTGCCCTGCGCATGAAGGCGGCGCATGAGCGGCTTGACCAGAAAACATTTCTCCTTGTAACGATTGAGCGTGGGGAAGCCGGCGCCGGGTGTGTAGTTGCGGATGTAGTGAAAGCGCGCGTCGTGCACGGAGCGCTGGCGCACCTCCGTCTCGTCGATGCGATCCCGCGCGGCGAAGGCATAGGTGCGCGCCGGCTCGGCGTCGGCCCCAAGGAACACGCGGCTCTGCATGCCGAACGGCTTGGGGACGCCGGCCATCCAGAGCGTGGTGGCGGAGAGGTCGAGCAGGCTGAGCACCTGTTCGTCCACGCGGCCGGGGGTGATCTGTGCGGTAGCGGCGACATTCCTGGGCCAGCGGATAATCATCGGCACGTGCAGGCCGCTGTCCCAGCACCAGTGAATGCCGCGGGCATCGAGCCGGCCGTTGTCGGCGAAGAAAATGACGATGGTGTTTTCGCTGAGGCCGTCCTGTTTTAGCTGGTCGAGAATCCAGCCGATGCGCACGTCGGTGCCGGTGACGGAGTTGAGGTAGCGCGCCCATTCTTCGCGTGTGATTTTGTGGTCGGGATAATACGGCGGCGGCGTGACGTTTTCCGGCGTGGCGACCTTGGGATGCCATTCCTCGCCGACCCATTTCACACGAGGTTTCTCAGCGGATTTGCGGTCGTAAATATCGTACTCGGCCTCGGGCATGTTGATCTGCGCGAAGAACGGCTGTTTCTTTTTCAACTCGGCCCAGTCCCTGCCCGCGTACACGGGGCCTTCCTTGGCAAAATTCAAATCCAGCTTGCCGGTGCCCACCACGCGCTCGCCGATATGCGTGATGTTCGCCGTGTGATAGCCGGCGTCCCGCAGCAGATGCGTGATGGGCCGCACGCCGGCCGGCAGCCGAAAGCCATCCGAGCGATGGCTGCGCATGTGGTGCATGTCGGTGGTGGTGGCATACCAGCCGGTCATCAACGCCGACCGACTCGGCGCGCACACCGGCGAGGTGGAATACACTTTCGTGTATCGTGTGCCCTCCCTGGCCAAACGGTCGAGGTTGGGTGTGCTGACGTTCTTCTGTCCGTAGCAGGCGAGGTCGAGGGAGAAATTCTCGCCAACGATCCAGAGGATGTTGGGCTTCTTGGCAGCATCGGCTTGGTTAAGGGCGACCAAGCCAAGCAAAGCCAAGCCAACCAAACGAAATGATTTGGTTAAGCGGACAGTGAAGAATTCCATCATATGAACAGGCAGAACCCCGGTAACGTAACAATTGAAAACACCCTGGTAAAGCGAACGATAAATTGCTGAAAAACCCGGTTTTTGAGTAATCAAACCACTTTGCGCACCGTTCAAACCACTTTGCGCACCGATCAATTGACTTCGCGCACGCTTCAAAGGACTTGATGCACGGCACCCTCGCCTGTGGCGATCTTCCGGATTTCGCCCGTCAACTCTCTGTCCAACTCAGAACTCGATGAATTTTGGGGTGATTTTGCCGTGGTCGATGGTTAGGCGAACCATGCTGGGCCGATAATCCCCGCGCGGCTGCGTCACCGAGCCGGGATTGAGGAACAGGATATCTACGAGAGTCTCGCAGAACGGCATGTGCGTGTGTCCAAAGACGACAACGTCCGGCTCGATGCGCTTGAGCCGCTCGCGCAACGGCGCCTGAAGCCGGTGCGGATCGACGATGTGCTGGACGAAAAACTTTTTGCCATCGAGCATCACCACGGCGGTCTCGTTGATCGGCATGTCGCCGTCGGTGTTGCCGAGCACGGCGGTCGTGGGCGCGATGGCTTCCATGTCCTGCACGAGCTTGTACGGGCCGATGTCACCGGCGTGGATGATGGCATCGACGCCAGCCAGCGACTCGGCGATGTGCGGCGGCCAATCGCCGTGATTGTCTGAGAGGATGCCGACGGTCGTCATGCGGCCTCGGGGCTGGGTTCGGGTGGGGCTTCAGGCTCCTCGTCGTCTTCGGTTTCGGGCTCTGGCTCTGGCTCTGCGTCAAGTGCCTCACTCCACTTCATCGCCCCGGCAAAAAGTCCGGTGAACAGCCCGGTACCGAGTAGTGACTTGAGGCCAAACACCCATGTTGGCGGAAAACCGGGCAACCCAACCGTCAACGCCTGAATCCAGCCGACGATCGTCTTGGCGTAAGCTGGGTTGACCAGCCACGAGACGGTATTGCTAACAAGGTAAAACAACAGCGCGCCAATCAGTGTGCCGAGGAAAACCCGGCCGTAACTCCGACGCCTGGCCAGCCACTTGGCCAGGACGACGAACAGCGCGAGGATCATCCAATTCACAACCAACTCCGGCACCATCACCGGCATGCTGTAGTGGAA
>DQOE01000407.1 GCA_015658765.1 Verrucomicrobiota bacterium
CGCCGCCACGCGCTTCTGCGCGGTGTACGGCCAGCCGATCCGCCACTCCGGCTCGCCGGCGATGCACAATCCCGCCTTGGCCAAGCTGGGGCTGGACTGGCGTTACCTCGCCTTCGAGGTCAGCCCGGACGCGCTTGGCCAAGCGATCGAGGGCGCACGGGCGATGCACTTCGTCGGCCTCAACCTCACCGTCCCGCACAAGCTGCTCGCGCTCGAGTTGGTCGATGCACTCGACGAGTCGGCGACGACTTGGGGCGCGGTGAACACGATTTGTTTCGAGGCGAAAAACGACTCCGGCGACTGGACACCGCTTGGCCAACTCGCCGATCCGCCCGCCGGCGGGATTCGCGCCAAGGGCTACAACACCGACGCCAACGCCATCACCCTGGCGTTGCAGCAGGACCTTGACTTGAGCTTAGCCGGGCTGCGGGTGTTATTCCTCGGCGCGGGCGGCGCGGGCAGAGTGGCTGCGCTCAAGCTGGCCGCCGAGGGTGTCGCCGAGTTGCACCTGGTCAATCGCACCGCAGCCAAGGCCGAAAAACTGGCCAGCGAAATCACCGGGCGCTTCCCGCAAACCAAGGCCTCCGTCGGTTACCCCGAAAACGCCGCCAACAAAATCGACCTTGTGCTCAACGCCACATCGCTTGGCCTCAAGCCAGCCGACGCGCTGCCGCTCGACGAGTCGCAGTTCACCCTGGCCAATGCGCCGGCGGTGTTCGACATGATTTACCAACCGGCACTCACGCCGCTCCTGGCCAGGGCGACCGACGCCAGCTGCCGCACCGCCAACGGACTGGGAATGCTGCTTTGGCAGGGAGCCAAGGCGCTGGAAATCTGGACCGGCCAACCGGCGCCCATCGACGTGATGCGCTCCGCGCTCGAGTCGCACATCTACGGCGATGAGTGACTTCATGCTGGATTTTTGGACTCGCGCTCCGTTTGTATTTTGGAGCTTTGTGTTTTTTGTGTTCGGCTCGGTGGTCGGCAGTTTTCTCAACGTCTGCATTCACCGAATGCCGCTCGACTTGAGCCTCGCCAAGCCGGGGTCTCAATGTCCCAAGTGCGGCTTTGCAATCCCGTGGCGACTGAATATCCCGATCGTCAGCTGGCTTTGGCTGCGCGGCAGATGCCGCCAATGCGCCGAGACGATCTCACCGCGCTACCTCGGCGTCGAACTGCTCACCGGCCTGGCGTTTCTCGCGAGTTGGCTGGCGTTCGGAGAGCAGACCACGCCGGGAGTGTTGCTCGCGGTGACGTGGGGGTTTGTGCTCGCGGGGCTGATCGTTGCGACGTTTATCGACTTCGAGCATTTCATCATCCCGGATGAAATCACGCTCGGCGGCGTGGCGGTGGGCTTCATTGTATCGGCGGGGTTGCCGGCGCTGCACCACGTTACGCGGCCGGCCGAATCGCTGATGGCGAGCGGGCTGGGCATCCTCGTCGGCGCAGGCTCGGTGTTTGCCGTGCTGCAACTGGGCAAACTTTTGTTCGGCAAGGTTCGCGTGCCACTCGAAGAGGGCGAGTCAGCGACGTTCACCGAGTCGGCGCTGCACCTGCCAGGCGAGGTCGCGCCGTTCGAGGAAATCTTTTTTCGCAACTCGGACACGATCCGGCTTCACGCCAAGCGGCTGGAATTGGTCGACCGCTGCCACATGAATATCGACGTCGCGCTGTCTCCCAAGCGGCTGCTCATCGGCGACGAGTCGTTTGACCCGGAGACGGTGCCGTTCATCAAGGTCGAGTCGGACGAGTTGGTCATCCCGCGCGAGGCGATGGGCTTCGGCGACGTGAAGTTCATGGCGGCCATCGGGGCGTTCGTCGGCTGGCAGGGCGCTCTGTTTTCGCTGATGGCCAGCGCGGTGGTCGGCGCGGTGGTCGGCGTGGGGCTGATCGCGATTGGCCGGCGCGACTGGTCGGCGCGGCTGCCGTACGGGCCTTACATTTCGCTGGCGGCGGTGATTTGGATTTTCTTCGGCCTGCGCATCCTGGCCGTTTGGCTGCCGGAAGCACCCTGAGCCAGCGCTTGGCCAAGCGGGCTCAAAGCAGCCGGGGCTGCAGTTCGTCCTTGGCCAGGGCCTCGCCGATGCTCTCCACGCGGGCGCGACGCTGCTCCATGATGTGCTTGTCGAGCGCCGGGTCGAACGGCACCGGGTAGTCGCCGTCATAGCAGGCCATGCAGAAATTTTCCCTCGGCAGACCGGTCGCCTTCACCATGCCTTCCTGCGACAGGTATGACACCGAGTCAGCGTTGAGGTAGTCGCAAATTTCCTCGTTCGTGTGGTTGGCCGCCATCAGTTTTTTGCGGTCGGGAAAATCGATTCCGTAATAGCAGGGGTTCATGTGCGGCGGACAACTCACGCGCATGTGCACCTCTTTCGCGCCGGCTTCCTTGAGATTGTTCACGCGCGCCTTGCTCGTGGTGCCCCGGACGATCGAGTCATCCACGATGATCACCCGCTTGCCCTCGACCAGTTCATTGATGAGGTTGAGTTTCACGCGAACGTTGAAGTCGCGGATGAGTTGCGACGGCTGTAGGAAGCTCCGGCCGACGTAGTGGTTTCGCACGAACGCCATCTCGTACGGCAGGCCGGACTCAAGCGCGTAGCCCAGCGCGGCGCAGTTGCCGCTGTCCGGCACCGGCACGACGAGGTCGGCGTCGACGGCGGTTTCCTTGGCCATCTCACGGCCCATGTTGACGCGCACGCCGTACACGCTCCGGTCGGCGATGATGGAGTCGGGTCGACTGAAGTAAACGTACTCGAAAATACAGAACGCCTTGCGCGGATGCATCGGGAAGGCGTTGATCGACTGGATGCCGTCGTCGTTGATGATGACGATCTCGCCCGGCTCAACGTCGCGCACGAACTCGGCCTGAATCAAGTCAAACGCGCAGGTCTCGCTCGAGAGCACGTACGCGCCGTCGAGTTTGCCGATGGAGAGCGGCCGAAAGCCGTGCGGGTCGCGCACGCCGATCAACTCGTTCTCGGTCATGATAGCCAGCGAATAGGCGCCCTGAATCCGCTGCAGACTCTTCACGAGATTGTTGTCGCTGCCGTTGGACGGCCGGGCCATCAAGTGCAGAATAATTTCACTATCAACGGTGGTTTGAAAAATCGATCCGCCCAGCTCCAGCTCCTCGCGAAGCTGCGCGGCGTTGGTGAGGTTGCCGTTGTGCGCGATGGCAATCTGCCCCTTGCTGCAGTCCACCGTCAACGGCTGGGAGTTGCGGTGGTGCGACGAGCCGGTCGTGGAGTAGCGCGTGTGGCCGACCGCCATGCTGCCCTTGAGTCTCTCGAGCGTCTTGCCCTTGAACACCTGCGACACGAGGCCCATTCCCTTGTGCACACGAAACTGCCCGTCCGCGCAGGTGACGATGCCCGCGCTCTCCTGCCCGCGATGTTGCAGCGCGTACAGTCCGTAGTAGGTCAGCTCCGCCGCGTTCGGGTGGCCGTAAACACCGAAGACGCCGCAATAGTGCCG
>DQOE01000242.1 GCA_015658765.1 Verrucomicrobiota bacterium
CTGCGGCTTGATCGTGCTGGTGTTTAGGCAAAATTTCATGGCTTTAAAATTGCCCCAAGCGGGGAGGGGAGGGATCCATGGTGAACACGCTCGCGTCGAAACAGGCTTTCATGAGTCGTAGTTTGCGATTGGCGTGTTCGGGGGTGTTCCAGAGATTTTCAAATTCATCGGGATCGTTTTTGAGGTCGTACAATTCGCCCTGGTCGGTGCCGTGATAAACGACGATTTTTTCCTCGCGTGTGCGCAGCATCGAGCCGTACGAGTGTTTGTGCGTCCATGCGTTGTAATATTCGCTGAAGACATAATCGCGGTGCTGGCTGGCATCCGCTTGGCCAAGAAGGATGGGCATCAGCGACCGGCCTTGGATGGTTTCGGGGATCTCAATATTGGCCGCCTCAAGGAGGGTCGGCGCGATGTCAATCAACTCCATGAGGCAGTCGGCACGCAGGTCAGTTGCGAATCGGTCTTTCCACGAGAAGATCAGCGGCACGCGGACAGCTTCGTCGTAAAAGTGAGGCCCCTTGAGGTACACGCCGTGGTCGCCAAGCATCTCACCGTGGTCGGACATGAAAATGACGATGGTGTTTTCCAGTTGGCCGGTTTCCTTGAGGGCGGTGAGCATCCGGCCGACCTGTTTGTCGATCAACTCGACCATCGCGTAGTAGGCGGCGGTGACCTCCCGTTTGTCGCGATCGGTCATTTTGCTGATGTCGTATCCCTCGGGATCGTTGTGGGAGAACTTGCCGTCGAGTTGCTGGTAAGTGGTCTTGGTTTCGAGTTCGCCCGGCTTGGCCTTGGGCAGTGGCATGTCGTCGGGATTGTATCGGGCGAGGAATTCCTCCGGCGGGTCAAAGGGATGATGCGGCGCAAAACTGTTGTAGCTAAAAAACCAGGGAGCGCCGTTCTGCTCGTGGATAAACTCGATTGCCCTCTCGGCGCACCAAGTAGTTTGGTTGTACTCCTCGGGGACGCCATGCTTGATGTAATCCGTCGATGCGCCGCCGTAGAGTTCCTCCCACGATGTGCCCTTGGCATGCAGCCATTGCGTGTAGGCGTTCTCGGGCCAGTCCGGCTGCGGGTGGTGCGACCAGTGAAAGATGCTGTAGCCGTCGTCGATGCGTGCCTCGACGACGCCGTTGGCGCAGGTGGCGAGGTGCAGTTTGCCGGCCAAGCCGCAGGTGTAGCCTGCGTCGGCGAACAGGCGGCTGACCAGTTTTTCGTTGGGAGGCAGCGCTTGGCCGTTTTGGCGGCACTTGGTCGTCCGCGGGTAACGGCCGGTCATAAATGCCGCACGGCTGGGGGTGCAGACCGGGCTTTGGGCGTATGCTTGGGTGAACGCCACGCCTTGCCCAACCAAGTTGTCGATGCACGGAGTGTTGATGTGCGGGTTGCCCAATGAGCGGATGGTGTCGTGCCGCTGTTGGTCGGTGCAAATCCAGAGCACGTTGGGCCGTGTGCGAGGCATGGATCAGACGGGAACCGGGACACCGGCTTGCTCGCGGAGTTGGTCGAGCACGCGCATGTTGCCAAGCGTGTCCTCCCGTGTGATCCACGGGGCGGCACCGTTTACGGCTGCAGCGAACGCCTCCGCCTCCAGCGCGTACACCGGCGTGTCGGTCTTGGCCTCGATGGTTTGAGTTTCCCCGCCCTTGGTCAGAGTGAATGTGCCGTCACCCAGCCAGGGATCGTTGATGGCGATCTCGCCGGCGTCGCCGGCGATATAGGTTGTCCAGTCGTTTTCAACCGTCATGCCGCAGGTGAATGTCGCCAGAGTCTTGTCGCCGAACCGCAGCACTCCCGCCGCGTAGTCGTCGACGCCGAGTTTGTGCAGGTGTGCAAAACAGGCGGTGTCAGTCGGCTCGCTGCCCATGATTGCCCGGGTCAGGTTGACGCAGTAGCACCCGACGTCCATCAATCCGCCGCCGGCTTGGGCGGGTTGGTAGCGCGCATCACCCTCCAGCGCTTCACGGGCGAATGAAAAATTGGAGCGGATCAGCTTCACTTGCCCAAGCGCACCGCCCCGGATCATCTCGATGAGCTTTTGAACTGCCGGGAGCCTGCGGTACATGAACGCCTCGACGAGCAGTTGGCCGGTTCGCTCGGCGGCGGCGAACATGGTCTCGGCCTCGGTGGCGTTGCGGGCGATTGGTTTTTCGCAGAGAACATCCTTGCCGGCCTCCATCGCCTTGATCGACCACTCGGCGTGCAGGCCGTTGGGCAGCGAGATGTAAACAGCATCCACATCGGGATCGTTGATCAGCGCCTCGTAACCGGCGATGCCGCGGCCGCCGTGCTTTGCGGCGAATAAGTCGGCGGTTTCCTGCAGCCTGGAACCGGATGCAACGTGGATGCCGGTGGGTGTGTGCTTGAGATCCGTGGCGAGTTTCCCCGCGATCATGCCCGTTCCGAGAACGCCCCAGCGTAGTGGTTGAGTCATAAGATTGGCCCCTTAAAGTCGGGAGGCGACAAAAAATGCCAATCCACAAGACTCGCGACAAGATGAATCCATCGTAAAAAGGGCGAAACACACGGAAATCTTCCTAATATTTTTCCCTTTTGCGAGGTTTCCATTTTGCGAGGTTGACCGCAGCACGGCTTTTTGATAGCACCCCCTCGTTTAGGAGATTAGAGAAGGAGTTTATTGTGCAGCAACCGGTACAAAGCGGCCTTGAACGAGATCCGGGGTTGAGCTGACAAAGGACTTGGAGAGTGATCCAATGGCACTTGAATTTCATAAATACCTCAAGGATATGCGTGTGCGCTACACGAGCAACACGCGAAAGCTGTGCGTTATTCTCAAGCTTCCACATACCGCCTGGTCCAAGATCGAGCGTGGGATCAACCCGCCCCCCAAGCCAACAATCTTGAAGCTTTTCTCCCGGGTGGTTCAATGCAAAAGCTACGAGGAAGTGGAGTTGTTTGCCTTGGCCAAGCGTTGGAGACCCAGCCCGAACACAAACCGTCCGCACGAACTTTTGGTTCCACCTGCCGAGGCCATCTCAATTCTTGGCGAACGCGAGTACAATCGCCGCATGGAGGCCGCCTACGAGGCCAACAAGCCCGATTACCAGCACAAACATTACAAGCCGCTGCTCCCGGTGGGTGCTCCCTCCAAAGAACGCGCAAAGGTGGAGCAAGAGGAAGAAACCGAGACCATCATCCACGCCAGTTAAGGCTGCCTTCACTTCTTCATCCCATTCTTCCCGCTGGCGCGTTCCATCGTTTTGGGGCACGGTTCGGGCGTTGTGAGTCCGTGTTTGATTTTTGCATTCACTCTTTGCCTGTTCGTGTTGAGCGCGAGCCAAGCCCAGTCCGGCGAACGCCCCCCGAATGTCGTGCTGGTGCTCACCGACGACCAGGGCTTCGGCGATGTTCGTTCACACGGCAACAAGCTGATCGACACGCCGGTTCACGATCGGATCGCGGCGGAGGGCGTTCGCTTCGATCGGTTCTTTGTCAGCCCGGTTTGTGCCCCGACACGGGCTAGTTTGCTCACAGGCCGCTACCACATCCGCACCGGGGTGCACGGCGTGACACGCGGACATGAAATCATGCGGGCGGACGAGGTCACCATCGCCGAGTTGCTGAAAGGCGCGGGGTACGCGACAGGCGCATTCGGCAAATGGCACAACGGCTCGCAGTACCCCCACCACCCGAACGGGCAGGGTTTCGATGAGTTTCTTGGCTTTTGTGCTGGGCACTGGAACAATTACTTTGACACCTCCCTCGATCACAACGGTACGATGGTGAAGTCAGATGGGTTTATCATCGACACGCTGACAGATGCGGCAATTGAGTTTATCGAAGCGAACCACAAGCGCCCGTTTTTCTGCTACATCCCCTACAACACGCCGCACACGCCCTGGCAGGTCCCGGAGCGGTATTGGCGGAAATATCAGGCCAAGGGCATCGACGATCCCGCAATCGCCTGTGCCTATGCGATGTGCGAAAACATCGACGACAACATGGGCCGCGTCTTGGCCAAGCTTGAGGAACTCAAAATCGCCGACGACACCATTTTTATTTATCTCTCGGACAACGGGCCAAACACCGACCGCTACAACGCCGGCATGAAGGGCCGCAAAGGCAGCGCCCACGAGGGAGGCGGGCGAGTGCCGTTTTTTGTTCGCTATCCGCGCCGGATTTCACCCGGGAAAGTCATCAAGCCCATCGCGGCCCATATCGACCTGTTGCCGACGCTCATGGAATACTGCGGCGTGCGGAATTACAAAACCAAGCCGCTCGATGGGCGAAGCCTGGTGCCGCTCATCGAGAGCAGGCCAAGCGCTTGGCCAAACCGAACCCTGTTTACGGTATGGGGCGGCACCCGATTGCAGGACGGCCGCCGTGCCGTGCGCACCGACCGTTGGCGAGCGGTGAATGAAAAGCGAGGCTGGGAACTTTACGACATGCTGAATGATCCGTTGCAAAAACAAAACCTCGCCCAAGCCAAGCCGGATGTGCTCGCCAGGTTTAGCTCCGCTTACGGTGAGTGGTTCTCGGATGCCGCCTCCGCCGGGTTCGACCCCATTCCCATTCACGTCGGTCATCCCGCTCGGGACGAGGTGGTGCTGGAGGGGCACTATGCCCACTTGAACCCGACTGGAGGCAAGCGGGCTGATGCCAAGCTGCACGGCATCAGTTACCACGGTCGCTCCGGTTGGGCCAACGACTGGGTGGACAACTGGGCCAGCACAAAAGCCCATCCGTACTGGCATCTCAACATCGTCCGCAGCGGCGACTATCGGGTCGTCCTGAAATACGCCTGTGCCGAGGCTGATGTCGGCACCCTGCTGCGGGTTGAAGTAGGCGGCGAGTCACTGGAATTGAAAGTCGACAAGCCGTTTCTCCCGATGACGATCCCCAGCCCGGATCGCATCGAGCGCAAGGAGGCGCCCGAGCGCACGTGGGGCAGCCTGCATGCCGGCACGGTGCGCTTGGCCAAGGGCAAAACCCAACTCAAAATCCGCGCGCTGGAGATACCCGGCGCCGAGGCGCTGGAGCTAAAGGCGGTGCACCTGATTCGGCAGCGTTGATTTACCCCTCGCCGCCTGATTCCGCGGCGGTCAGGTTTAAATGGTTGAAACGGAGAAACTTCCCGAGGGTCAAAGGGCTTGGCCAATCTCCCCGTTCAAGCGATATTCGCGCGTGCGCCATCGCCTAAGCCAGCAACCCTGCACCTCCCGGATGGTTGTTTCCCTCGGGTTGTGTCTGCTTGCCTGCGCTCTGGCCTCTGCGGCGGGTGAGTGGCAATCCGTCGATGGGTATCGCTTCAAGGCGTTGACCGTCTCGACCAACGAACCGGTTGGCTTTACTTCGCTGTCGCCCGACTCGACCGGCATCGA
>DQOE01000322.1 GCA_015658765.1 Verrucomicrobiota bacterium
CCCTTCTCGAGGCAATGCCACGCGAGGCTGCGGTACATGGCGCCGGTGTCGACGTAGGCGTAGCCCAGCGCCTTGGCGACGAGCTTGGCGTTGGTGCTTTTTCCGCTGGCGCTGGTTCCGTCCAGCGCGATCACGATTGGTTCTCCCATGAATAAATTTGGTTGCTGTCAGTCCGCCGCCAACTGGTCCGGTTCCAGCGGGATGCCCTGTCCGTCCAGCAGCGTTGCCCCCAACCCCACGGGAGTTGGCGCAGCGAGCTTTTGGAAAAACGTGGGGAACGTCTTGCGAACGCAGGCGGGATTCTTGATGCGGATGCCCGGCACTTTCAATCCCAGAGTCGCAAAACACATCGCGATACGATGATCGTCGTGCGTCTCGATCGTCGCGCCGCGCAACTCGGCGGGCGAGATTTCCAGCGTGTCGCCGCTCTCGACCACCGCCGCACCGCACTTGGCCAATCCCGTGCGCAGCGCCTCGACGCGCTCGCATTCCTGCACGCGCAGCCGGCCCAAGTCGGTGAACCGCACCGGCCGCTTGGCCAACGGCGCGATGGCGATCGCCGTCATAATGCTGTCGCCCAAGTCATCCCGCCGCGAAAGCGCGCCGGGCAGCGGCAGCTTGGCCGGGAACTCCGCATCGATCTGCCAGCCGCTGCTTGGCCAGCGCGTCACGGTGACCGGCTTCCCGCCGTCTGCCGACAAAATGTGGCCGGCGGCCCAATAATAACTGCCGCCCGAGGCGTCCGGCTCGATGGCCAACCGGCCGCCGCCGCTCGGGAACGCCCCGATCAAGCCGGTGGTCATCGCAACGTACGGCGACTCCACGCCGCTCTCGCCGTCGATGCCGATTTGCCATTGACCAAGCCCAGCGCACAACAGCAGCGCCGAGGCAAACTGCGAACTCTCCCCGATGTCCACGCGGCAACTCCCGGCGCTTGGCCCGCTGCCGTGAATCGTCACCGGCAATTTGTCGGCCCCCGAGTCGATGCGGTAGCCGAGCCCCCGCAGCGCGTGCAGCAGCGCGGCCTGTGGTCGCTCGTGCATGCGCGGCACACCGGCGAGCCGATAGACGCCTTGGCCAAGGCAGAGGAACGCCGTGAGAAACCGCGCCGCCGTGCCGGCGTTGCCGACAAACAACTCGAGCGGCTGCTCCGCCGTGCCGCCAGCCGGGATCACTTGGCCAAGCCCGGTGACAACGAGCGTGCGGTTGCCCGGTTCGCCGGCGTCGGGCCGGACGCCGATCGCGTAGCCAAGCCGCCGCAACGCCTCGACCATCACCTGCGTGTCCTCGCTCCACAACGCGCCCTCAAGCGTCACGTCGCCCTTGGCCAAGGCGGCGAGGATGAGCGCGCGGTTCGTGATGCTCTTCGAGCCGGGCACGGTGATCTCCACCTCGGGCGCGGCGCTCAGTGGGACGATCTCGATGAGGTCGGGCAACGGCATCGTCAGTCGGCGTCGGCGGAATTATTCCAGTTGTCCCGCGCAACCTTGGCCCGTTGCAGCCAGGCCTCGATCGCTTCCGGGGAATCGCCGGCGATCAGCCCGCGCAGTTGGCCAAGCTCGTCGGTGAACTCGTCAATTGCGGCAAGAATGTCGTCGCGGTTCGAGCCGACGATGTCGCGCCACATCACCGGCGATCCGGCGGCAAGCCGTGTCATGTCGCGAAAACCGGTCGCGCAAAGCTGCGCCTGCTGCTCGCCGTGCGCGGGGTCGAGCACGCGCCCGGCCAGGGCTGAGGCCAGCAGGTGCGGCAGGTGGCTGCAGCGGGCGACGAGCCGGTCGTGCGTGTCAGCCGGCATGACAACCGGCCGTGAGCCGAGGCCGGCCCAGAAATCGTTCACCGTGGCGAGCGCGTCGGCGTCGGTGTCACGGGTAGGCGTGACCACGCAGACGGTGCCGTCGAACAAGTCCGCCCGTGCGGCGCTTGGCCCGGTTTGGTCGCTGCCGGCCATCGGGTGGCTGCCGACGAAGCGCGCGCCAGCCCCGGCGCAAAGCGGCGTCAACTCGGCGACGAGTTGCTGTTTCGTGCTGCCGACGTCGGTGATGACCGTGCCCGGCTTGAGGTCGGGCAGCGTGCGCTTGGCCAAGCCGGCCATGCCGGAGATGGGCGTGCACAGCACGACCAAGTCGGCACCGGCGACCGCCTCGGCGGGGTCGAGCGTCACCTCGTTGGCGATGCCAAGCGCCTGGCACTCGGCCAGGCTCTCGGGACGGCGCACCAGCGTGGAGACGCGCCTGGCCAGGCCGCGCGCCCGCGCAGCCAAGCCGATCGAACCGCCGAGCAGGCCGGCCCCGATGATGGTGAGTTTGTCCAACGGCACCCGCGCATTAAACTGGCGCAGCCACCGGGAGTCGAGCAGAGTCGGGAATCGGGCAAAAAAGGGAGCGCCGCATTGACGCCGGGCGGGGTGGCCTGTTACACACCACACCCAGTTTGGGCGCACCAAGTTTGGCGGCCGGACGCTCACAAAAATCATGCCAGCAAAAAAGAAGACGACTGCGAAATCCACCCGGCAAAAACCAAAGTTCCGCCGCGTGCTGCTCAAGATCAGCGGCGAGGTGTTGGGCGGCAAAACCGGCGGCATCTGCCCGGAATCCGTTCACGCCGTGGCGGCCCAGGTTCGCGAGGTGGCGCGGCTGGGCGTGCAGATCGGTGTCGTGGTCGGCGGCGGCAATATTTTTCGCGGCCTGCAGGGCAGCGAGAAGGGCATCGAGCGGGCGACCGGCGACTACATGGGCATGCTCGCCACGGTGATCAACTCCATGGCATTGCAGGACGCGCTCGAGAAACAGGGCGTGCCGACCCGCGTGCA
>DQOE01000220.1 GCA_015658765.1 Verrucomicrobiota bacterium
CGAAACAATTCCCTGTCCGCTCCCTTAAGTGAAATCTCCGCGCCGGTGCTGTCGGAGAACACCACGCCGGGCGGCGTCCACGAGTCGAGATTCAATCCATGCCCGACCGGGTTGGCCGGATCGTAAAAAACATTTTTCGGAACTTGGATGGAATACTCAATGATTTCCTCGGGCAAAAAGTCGGGCGTGTCATCGGTCGGCTTGAGTGTCAGCCGATGCCCCGTGTCCCCCGCTGTCAGGACGATCGCCCCCTCCTGCCCCTTGGCCAAAGTGTACCTTCGGGAAACTAGGTCGACCGGGAAAGTGGTGACCTCACCCGACAGGGAACGAAACCGGATCGTGTTATCGGCGGAGTCGATCGACCAAACACCGTGACCGTCACCGGTCGCGGATGTCAGCAACGGGTACCGGGAATAGAACCGGCCCTCCGGGGAGCTGTACAGGATGACTTCCCTGCCGATCGAGTCGGTTCCCTCCCACACTGCAGATTCCTCGAAAAACTGGCCCTTGGCCAAGCTGGGGAACAGGCAAATCAGGGCGATTGCGATGCCCAGCGCCCTTCGGCTTTGTCGGATCAAAAACATGATTCCACGCTCATACTTAACGGATTTGCTCACCCTCTCCCGCCGGCGCAAACGCTCACGAAAGGCAGCCAGTCGCGTAAATCTATCAACTGATTGATTCGTGTCAATCGATTTTTCGAGATTTTTTTTGAAAAAAAATGTGACATTTCGCCTTTTTTAAGTTAGTCAGTTGACTGTTTTTTGAATGGCTGACAAAAGTAATGGCCTGAACAAGGGTGAAAAAACCCGCATTTTGCTGCTGAACACCGCCGAAAGGTTGTTCGGCCAAAACGGCGTGACGGCCACGTCCTTGCGTGAAGTAATGAAGGTGGCGGACGTCAACATGGCCATGGTTCATTACTATTTCAAAAACAAGGACGGCCTTCTCGACGCCATCTTGGAGCGGCGGCTCGTGCCGATCAATCAAGCCCGATTGAACCTGCTTGGTCAATACGCCCTAGAAGCCGGCGGCCAACCCCTTGGCATGGACGACATCATCAAGGCGTACGTCGAGCCGTTCATCCGGCTTCGCGACAATGCCGACGAAGGGGGCGAGGATTTTCTCAAGCTCTTTGCCTGGCTGCGGATGGAGCCGAATTTCGCCTACCATCAATTGATGAAAAAACACCTCGGCGATTCCCTGACGGCGTTTCAGAAGGAACTCAAGCGGTCGCTCCCGGATAAAACCGACGAGGAACTCAACTGGAAGTGGGCGTTCCTCGGGGGAACAGTGGTGATGACGATCACGCTGATGGATCAGATCGACTGGTTCAACGACGAGGGGGACATGGGCGGCAGCGCCGACTGGATCATCAAGAACCTGGTCAACTACACTTCGGCTGGGTTCCAATCCAGCTTCATTCCCGAACCGACCCCGCAGCCAAGCACTTGACCGGGTGGGGCGCGTCAACTGGCGAGCTTGATGAGGTATTTTTGGATGCGATCCCGCTCCCCGAGATGCCTGTTTTTCTGGTAAATCTGGTGAAGGTTTGAGCAGATGCGCATCAGAACCCGCCGCGGAGTCGTCGTGGAAAGAAAGCCTGAATCCAACCCATAGCCACACTGCTTGAGTCGGGTGGCGCAATCGGAGTGGGTCAAAAAATTACCCCCGTTGAATGCGTCAATATAAATGGTGAACGCCGGGGACTGCAGTCGCAGGATGAAATGGCCCGGCATCCCCACGCCGGTCACCGGAAGGCCAAGCCGGCGTGCGACAAAAAGATACACGAGGCACAGGCTAATCGGGTTGCCCAAGCGGCGGTCGATAACCCGGTTGAGATAGCTGTTCTGCGGATCGTAGTAGCTCGCCTTGTCGCCGCGGAACCGTTCCTTCCGATACAGGACACGGTTGATGGCCATCAGTGCGGCCGGCTTGCTTTGGGTTGGATCGCAGACTTCGCGCACCTGTTCTGCATAACCATCCAGTTGGGCCTGATAGGCTCCCTGGTCGAAACCGGGGAAGGCCGTTCGGATCAAGAGCCACAGGCCTTTCTCGAGATTGAGTTGCTCCCCGCCGCGATTACAAAAAGCGACGAACTCACGGTCCGCCACACATCGTTCCAGTTGCGTGAGAAGTTCCCATGAATGCTTGCGGACGAGTCGATCCCCACTATTGAGACCGGCCTTCAGCCAGGGCCGGGCTTCGATGCCGCAGTTGACCAATGTCTGCCGGATAGCTTGAAACACCTCGGGGTCGGGGTCGGACAACAGGCGAACCAACGCTCCCTTGTCCTTCTCAGAAAGAGAGGCCAGCTCCAGCGGATTTGCCAACAGAGCCTTCATGACTTGGTCAGGCGGCATTTACGCACCCAAGCGCAGGGGAGGCAACCAAGAGTTATTCACAACGCCCGGCAAAAGAAAACATTCATCAACCACGAAAGGCGCGAAAAGCCACAAAAAGGGACACGGATGGACACGGATTTAGAGACCTGAAAACTGAACACTGAAAAGGGGCACGCATTGGGGGCTGAAAACTTGAAACTTGAAACTTGAAACTCCATTAGGTTATCTGTCCCTGTCCGCTTAGGATGCTCGGCTTGGCCAAGCAGCCCGGTTGGGCGACTGAAGATGAACATTGCAGGCATTATACCCGCCCGTTACGGCTCCTCCCGGTTTCCCGGAAAGCCGCTGGAATTGCTGGCCGGAAAGCCGATCATCGAGCATGTCGTCGACCAGTGCCGCTTGGCCAAGCGGATCAGCGAGGTGATCGTGGCCACCGATGACTCACGAATCGCCGACGCGGCGGCCAACTTTTGCCGGGTCGAGATGACCCGAACCGATCACCCAAGCGGCTCCGACCGCGTGGCCGAGGTGGCCAAGCGCTGCGAATTCGACGCCGTCGTGAACGTGCAGGGCGACGAGCCTATGATCGACCCGGGCGTGATCGACCAAGTGGCCGCGTTGCTCAATGACAACGAAATGTCCACCGCTGCGGTGCCAATCGCCGACCCCTCGGAGTACGACAACCCCAACGCGGTGAAAGTCGTTGTCAATTTTGCAGGCCATGCCCTATACTTCTCGCGGCGTACGATACCGTATCTGCGTGACGCCGCCGACGAACCAAGCGGGTCGCTGTTGGCGGCGTTTCCGTTTTTGAAGCATCTCGGCATTTACGGTTACCGCCGGGACACCCTGCTCCGGCTGGTCGAGATGCCGGTTTCCCCTCTCGAGCAGGCGGAGAAACTGGAGCAACTGCGGGCGCTGGAAAGTGGCATCGCGATCGCCGTCGCAGTGGTGGAACACGACAGCGTGGGCATCGATACCCCGGAAGACTTGGAACGGGTGCGACAACTCCTGACAACAACACAGTGAAGCACATCTTCGTAACAGGCGGCGTGGTGAGTTCCCTCGGCAAGGGACTGACCGCGGCCTCCATCGGCACCCTGCTGGAGAACCGGGGACTCAAGGTCACGCTGCAGAAGTTTGATCCCTACTTGAATGTTGATCCCGGCACGATGAGCCCGTTCCAGCACGGCGAGGTGTACGTGCTCGACGACGGCGCGGAGACCGATCTCGACCTTGGCCACTACGAGCGCTTCACCGACTCGAAGTTGACCCGGTTCAACAACCTCACCAGCGGACAGGTTTATCAGCGGGTGCTGGACAAGGAACGCCGGGGTGATTACCTCGGCAAAACTGTGCAAGTCATCCCGCACGTGACCGATGAAATCCAGAAACGCATCCGGGAGATCGGCGAAAAAACCGGGGTCGACGTGGTGATCACCGAGATCGGCGGCACCATCGGCGACATTGAGGGGCTGCCCTTCGTCGAGGCGATCCGGGAGTTCGCGCTCGGCGCCGGCCGGGGGAATGTCCTGTTTCTGCACGTCACGTTCGTTCCGTTCATCAAGGCCGCCGGCGAGCTCAAGACCAAGCCGACCCAGCAGGGCGTGGCCAAGCTGCGCGAAATCGGCATCACGCCGGACATCCTTGTTTGCCGCTGCGAAAAACCGCTGTCCAAGGAACATCGCCAAAAACTTTCGCTCTTCTGCAACGTGCCATACGAGGCAGTGATCGAGGAGATGGACGTCGAGCACTCGATTTACGAAGTGCCGTTGATGCTGCAGCGCGAGGGGATGGACAACCTCATCTGCCAGCAGCTTGGACTCGACACTCCGCCGGCCGACATGGCGCACTGGCAGGACATCATCCGCAAACTCATCAAGCCGCGCCACCGGGTGAGCATCGGCGTCGTGGGCAAGTACGTGGAACTGCAGGACGCCTACAAGTCGGTTTACGAGGCGGTGATCCACGGCGGCGTGGCCAACGACTGCGGCGTCGAGATTGCGCGGATCGAAGCGGAGGATATCGAGGAAAACGGCGCTGCCGAGACACTCGAGGGGTGCAGCGGCATCCTGGTGCCGGGCGGATTCGGCGAGCGCGGCACGGAGGGCAAAATACAGGCAGCCCAATTCGCCCGCGAAAACAACATCCCCTACCTCGGCCTTTGCCTTGGGATGCAGATCGCCACCATCGAGTTTGCGCGCAACGTGCTCAAGCTCGAGGGCGCTCACTCCACCGAATTTGACCCCGCCACCGCACACCCCGTCATCGCCCTGCTGGACGAACAGCAGAAAGTCACCGAAAAGGGCGGCACGATGCGCCTTGGCTCGCAGCCCTGCAAACTTGAGCCCGGCTCGCTGGTGTCCAGGCTGTACGACAGCGAGGAAATTCACGAGCGGCATCGGCACCGGTACGAGTTCAACAACACCTACCGCGAGGCGTTTGAGGCAGCCGGGTTAACGTTCAGCGGCACGTCGCCGGACGGCAAGCTGGTCGAGATCGTGGAGGTTCCCGGGCATCCGTTTTTCGTGGCCAGCCAGTTTCATCCCGAGTTCAAGAGTAAACCCAACAAGCCGCACCCACTTTTCGAGGGCTTCATCGCAGCAGCCCACGCTTGCGATCAGCGTAAAACCACGTAGATTGTTTCTTTAACCAGAGCCAATTACTGGTCCCCAATGGAAAATTTACCCCCAGTGATCCTTGCCTCCACCTCTCCGAGACGATCGGAGTTGCTCGCCTCGATGGATATCGAGTTCGAGGTCGTGCCCAGCCACGCGGAGGAAGTGATGGAAGCCAGCGACTTCATCCCTGACCTCTGCGAAGCCAACGCCAAGGCCAAAGCCGAGCCGATCGCCGAGCTGCACCCGGAATGTCTGGTGATTGCCGCTGACACGATCGTTTACCTCGAGGATGAACTGTTCGGCAAACCAACCCATATCGAGGAGGCTGGCCGCATGTTGGCTCAACTGCAGGGGCGTACACACCAGGTTTCGACCGGCGTCTCGCTGATTTATCACAACGACGAAATCAACAAAACATTCTCGGTGATCACCAACGTCACCTTCCTGCCGCTCAGCAAGGAGCAGATCGGCGAGTACCTGGCCGGGATCGATCCGCTCGACAAGGCCGGTGGTTACGCCATTCAGCAGGACAAGCACAAGATTATCAAGCGAGTCTCCGGCTCGGTTTCAAACGTGGTCGGCCTGCCCGTCGAACGCCTCAAGGAGGAGCTGAACCACCTGTTCAGCGAAAAAATCGAGGAGCAGTGGTGAGCTTTGCCGTCGGGTTTTGAACCTTTCAGCAGCGTTCATGTCCAACCTCTCCCTTGGTGTCAGGCCGACTGGAGATTGATTCCCTGCCAACTCGGACGTACACATTGGCCTTGCCAAACAGGGCCACCCGATCCATATGCTGCGCAACCAACGACAAATTCAGACAAGCATCAACAAGGTGCTCGACGGCTTGGTTTTTGCCATCAGCCTTTGGCTGGCACACGGTTTGCGCACGGTGTTGCCCTTCGAGGTGTTCGGTGGCACGGCTGAAATCGCGCCCTTCAAGGGGGCGTACGTTTGGATCAGCGTCCTGCTCCTGTTTGTGGCTCCCTTCGTCCTGGACACCCAGGGGTTTTATTCGCGTTCCGCTTGGCCAAGCCGCGCCCAGACCGTCTGGCCGCTGGCCAAGGCCTCCGTGTTGATCACCCTGCTCATCATCACCGTGATGTTCGCCTTCAGGATTCAGCTCACCCGCTCGGTGATCCTGATTTTTGCCGTGCTCAGCATCGCGCTGGCCTGGGCCAAGGAGGAAGGCTCGCTTCGTTGGCAGCGGCGACGCCTGACCAGCGCCGACCTCCAGAAACGAATCATCCTGCTCGGC
>DQOE01000183.1 GCA_015658765.1 Verrucomicrobiota bacterium
GCCATGACGGAGGACGACTTCGTGAACGTCAATTGCGCCGATAACACGTGGTCGTTCGAGGGCAACCTGATCAAATGCACCGGCAAACCCGTTGGAGTCATCCGCACCAAGAAACAGGTCACCAATCTCGAGTTGGTCGTCGAATGGAAGCACAAACAGTACGGCGGCAACTCCGGCGTGTTCCTCTGGGCCAACCCCGAGAGTATCGAGCGGCTCGCCGCCGGCAAGGGGCGCCTCCCTGCCGGCATCGAGGTGCAGGTGCTCGACCTCGGCTACGCCGAGAAATACGAGAAGCAACACAAGAAACCGTCCGACTGGTTCACCTCGCACGGTGATGTCTTCCCCACGCAAAACGCCAGGATGAAACCGTTCCCGCCGGTCGCGCCAAACGGCAACCGAAGTTTCCCGTCAAGCAACACCACCAAGGGCGTCGGCGAGTGGAACCACTATTACATCCGCGCCATCAACGGCGAGGTGCGGCTGTGGGTGAACGGCGTCGAGGTCTCCGGCGGCACCGATTGCCAGCCGGCCACCGGCTACCTCTGCCTCGAGTCGGAGGGAGCGCCGATCGAGTTCCGCAACCTCCGCATCCGCGAACTGCCGTGATTAAGTTTTCAGTTTCAAGTTTTCAGTTTTCAGTAAAAAAATAGGACGCAGATGAACGCAGATTGCGGGATTTAAAAAAACAATCCGTGGAAACCCGTGAAATTCGTGTCTGCTTATCTTCGCGCCCTTCGCGGCTTCGCGTGAGAAAACGGAGCTTCACTCTGCTTGGCCGATGAGGACGACGAACTCGCCCTTGGGCTTTCGCTCACTGTACGCGGCGAGCAACTCCGCCGGCAGACCTCGCTGGATTTGCTCGAATTTCTTCGTTAATTCCCGCGCCAGGACGACCGGTCGCTCCGGCGCGTGTTCCATCAGTTCGCCGAGCAACTTCACCACCCGATGCGGCGACTCGTACAGCGCGAGTGTCCCCGGCAACTCCAGCAACTTGGCCAGGCGCTTGGCTCGTTGGCCGCTCTTCACCGGCAGAAAACCGATGAAATGAAACTCGTCCGTGGCCAGGCCGCTTGCTGTCAACGCCGCCACGAGAGCGCACGCGCCCGGCACCGTTTCCACCCGGCAACCGGCCTCGATCACCGCCGCAACCAGCCGCTGCCCCGGGTCGCTGATGCCCGGGCTCCCGGCGTCGCTCACCATCGCCACCGTTCCCCCGCCCTGCAGCAACTCGACGATCTCGGCGGAACGCTTAGCTTCGTTGAACTTGTGCGCGCTGACCTGCCGCTTGGCCAAGCCGAGCCGCTTAAGCAGCATCCCGGTGTGCCGCGTGTCCTCCGCTGCCACGAGGTCGCAGTCGCGCAACGTCCGGATCGCCCGCAGCGTGATGTCCTCCATGTTACCAATCGGCGTCGCCACAAGGTACAGCGTCCCCGGCTCCAATGGCGCGGGCTTCACATCGGGAAGATCAATCGGCTCGGGCATTGTTCAGGCGGCGGTGGCGAGCGCAATCGCCAGCGGCGGCATCGGGCAACCGAGTGAATCGGAGATGGCGCGGAGCAGCTCGGCCTCCTGGATTTGCAGGTAACCGTCGGCCGAGACAGTGGCGGCGGCGGCCTCGATAAGTTTACGCTTCAGATTGATCGCTACTCCGTCGAGTGTGACGAGGGCTTGATCCAGTTCCTGCAAGCCGCAATCGACATCCGGCAACTGGGTCAAACGTGTGGCGGCGAGGTGGGACGCGCCAGCGTCGTAGGCCGTTTGGATGGTTTCGTCGTTGCTGCCGGCCGTGCAGGCGAGGGATGAAATGAGCACGCTGCATTCGTGGCTCAACTTTTTCAGCGAGTAGTATCGCGCGGTTTTTTTTTGCTGCTTCACAAAATGCGGCTCGAGATGCCGGATCACGAGCTTGGACAGCGAAAACTCGAACAGGTCGATCTTCTCGTCCGCCGCCGCCAAGGACTCCAGCAGTTTGGTGAAACGCTCGAACTGATCCTTCGCCATGCGCCGCAGCGAGCCGACGGCCAGGTCGGCGACGGGCAGCTTGGCGCGGGGATCGAGCGATGCCACGTCGGCGCTCAACTTGAGGGTGGCCTTGGCCATTTGTTCGCCGAAGAGTTTGTCCACTTGGCCAAGCTGCTTTTTTTGCACCGGCCCGTCCTTCGGGTCGAGCAACAGCGCGAACACCAGCGCGCAGGCGTCGTGCGTGTCGTGGGCGGCAGCACGCACCGCCTCGGGTAGTGACGCAAGCAGCGCGGCGGCAAAGTCGATGTGCTGTTGGGTCGGGTTGCCGATCGAGTCGGCGACCGCAGCGGCCGAGCCGACCTGCACTTGGCCGGCAGCAGCCAGGCCCATGATCACCGGCGGGAGCGCTTGGCCAAGCGCATCGCCCACGCCGGGGATCGGGATCCCCGCCTGTGTGCGCCGTGCTTTTGAATCCGGCTTGGCGGCCGACGATCGCCTTTCTTCAAATTTCACCCCGGAATAATCGCCGTCAAAACTTGGTTCCAGCAAGAGAATCCGCTCCAGCAACGGGGGATGCGTGGAGGTGATGGAAAACCACGACTGGCTCAACGCGGCGCCGAAAAACATGTGGCTGGCCTCCGCTGCGTTGGGGGTGTTGAGCAGCCGTGAACCGCTGCTGAGCGCGCCGATCTTTTTCAGCGCGCCGGCCAAGCCTTCCGGGTTGCGAGTGAACTGCACCGCCGACGAGTCGGCGAGGTATTCGCGTTGCCGCGACACGGCGCTCTTGATGAGGTTACCCATCAGAATACCCAACCCGCTTGTGGCCATGAGGCCAAGGCCGATGATGCCGATGGCCAACGCGGCGCTGCCGCCCCCGCCCTCGCTGCTTCGACGGCTGCGATTCCCCGAAGAATAAAAACCGATCCGCAACAAAACACGCCCGAGCACAGCCAGCGCAACGAGGCCAAAAATCACAGCGATCAGGCGGAGGTTGAGCCGCATGTCCTGATTGAGAATATGGCTGAACTCATGGGCAATGACGCCCTGCAGCTCATCGCGTTGAAGCCGCCGCATGCAGCCCTCGGTGACGCCGATTACGGCATCATCGAGCGTGTAACCGGCGGCGAAGGCGTTGATGCCCTCTTCGCCGTCCATGACATACACCTCCGGCACCGGGACGCTCGAGGCAATGGCCATTTCCTCGACAACATTCATTAGCTTGCGTTCGTCGGGATCGATGGTGGCCATGTTGACGAGCCGCCCACCCATCATCGCCGCGACGCTGGAACCACCGCCACTCAACTGCACTCGCCGGAACAACCCCGCCATGCCGATGACGGCGAATGTCCCCAGAAAAACCAAGCCGGCGAGCACCGGATCGGTGTAAGCGGTTGTCACAAATCCCAACTCCCCTTCCGCCCCGCTGGAGGCTCCGATCACCGTGGCGATAAGCAGATGGTTCAGCAGGGAAATGAGCAGAACTGAGACGCAGAAAAGAAAAACCAGATAGCCGGTTTTTTTCTTGGCCTGATGTTGGCGCTCAAAGAAATCCATGTTGAGCGATCCCTAAGTCCAGAGTTGCCGGGATCACATGTCGTCGAACGAGATGTCGAGGTCCTTCTTTTGATCGGCGGTGACGACGGCCTTGCCGACATCCCCCAAGCCCTCGACCTCGAAGAAGATCGCCTCCGTGAAACCGAACATGCCGGCGACCATGTTGGCCGGGAACACCTGCAGCGCGTTGTTGTAGCCCATCACCGAGTCGTTGAACGCCTGACGCGCAAAGGTGACCTTGTTTTCGGTCGAGGTCAGTTCCTCGGTCAACTGCATCATGTTTTGATTGGCCTTGAGGTCGGGGTACGACTCGCTCAGCGCGAACAGGCGTCCCATCACGCCGCCAAGCGTACCCTCGGCGGCCACCATCTGCTTCATCGCCGCCGGATCGCTTGGATTGGCGCTGACGGCCGCGTTGGCGTTGGCGGCCATGTTTCGTGCCTGAATGACCTCCTCCAGCGTGGTGCGCTCGTGTTTCATGTAGCCCTTAACCAACTTCACGAGGTTGGGAATCAGGTCGTACTTGCGCGTCAACTGGATGCCGATCTGCGAGTAGTTGTTGTCCTTGGCGTTGCGCTTGCGGATCAAGCCGTTGTAAATGCCCATCACCCACAGGCCAACGATGACCGCCAAACCAACTAATCCCGCCAATATTATTACTAGTCCTGTCATTTTTGTGTTCCTTTCGTTTCCAGCCACCGATACTGGGTAAACTACCGGGTGCAGTCAATTACAATCTATGCCATCGATTATAGCCTGAAGTTATCGCAGCCACGGCTGGAATTGCAGTGAGAAGAGGTCCGCATTCTTCAACTCAAACCGCAGCCGGACAGCCGGGTGTTTACGGCGCAAGTGGCTGATGTCAGCGTTGGTTTTGCCGACGATGTTTCCGCTGACGCTTTTCCACATGACGGTTTGGTTGAGTTGATCGCCAGTCAGGGGTTGGCACTCGGAGAGTGAGTGGCCGGGGATGGCGGTGCCGTTGGGCTGGTACAGGCCGACGCGGACTTGGCCGCCCTGGTTCGTGCGGTAGTTGAGCGTCAGGCGGTCTGCCAGGCGGCCAAGCGTGATGGGTTTCGTGATCAACTCGCCCGCCTCCGCTCCGGCGCGAATGGAAACGAAGCCGTCCTTCCGGTACTCAAACCGCCGCACGCGACTGTCCGGGCCGGTGTAATACGCCTCGGTGGCATACACGGAGAGATGATTGGGGCGGCCGGGGATCTCGACAAGACCCCACGCCATGTAGTTGCTGCGGTTGCCGCCGCGGTCTTTCGGGGCGGATTCCGGAACCACCGGATCGAGCCACCGGTGAAAGTGCAACCCGTCCCGGCTGGTCATCAGGGTCGGCTCGACGCGCTGCCC
>DQOE01000177.1 GCA_015658765.1 Verrucomicrobiota bacterium
GTCGGCGGAGCCGAAGTCGCTGTATTGCTCGACACGCCAGGCGGCCTGCACTCCGAGGGAGTGGATGCCTGAGATGCGGTTGTCCTCCCCGATGACGGGAATCATGAACTCAGCATAAGCTGCGTCACGAGAGCGGCTACCCATGTTGGACGTGCCGCCGGAGGCAACGATCTTGTTCGACATGGAGAGACTGTCGCCAATGTCGCTGGTCTCCTCCTGCGCGGTCTCGGCACCGACGGCCAGGGCCAACGTGCCACCCGGCAGTTCAGCCAGGTCGCCGGCGGCTTTCACGTCAAACATCCGGAGTTCGGACTCGGCGCGACGCAGGGTGTTGACCCTGAGCGCGTCAAGAACGGACGGGCTGTTGATACCCAGCCCAGCGCCGAAGATGTTGTAGGCCGTGGCGGGATCGCTCGAGGCCAACGCTTCCTTGAAGGCGTCTGCGGACACAAAGTTCTGGCCGAAGTCGATGGTCTCCTTCTTGTTGTAGAGGAACGCGGCCTCACCCTGCCAACTGTCGCCAATGTCAAACTTGACACCCGGGATGACGCGGAACACGTCGTCCTCAATGTCGAAGAGACGCGGCCCCACCTCGATCAGGCGATGACGGAAGGTCGTGTCCTCGCCGAACGGGTTGAACGCATTGGACGCCGGCAGGATGCCCCACGTGTCGGTGTTCAGATCGCCGAACGCCGGGGTGGGAGCCATCTCCTGATGAACCTTGAGGTTCCGGTAGGTCGTGTGAACGAACGCGGTGGCGTAATCGGTCAGCGTGTAGTTGATGCGGCTTGATGCACCGGAGCGCTCAATCGCCGGCGTAAGGGTCATCCACGGGTTGTAGTCGAACCGGTTGATGCCCGGACTACCGATAATCTCCTCGGCGGTCGGGGTGCCGGTGCTGCCAGCGGGTACCTGATAGAAACCTGACTCGAACTGCTCGGAGCCGGGCAGGATCTTGATCGAGCCCGGGTTGCCGGAGGACGAACTGAAGTTGTAACCGCCGGCGCCGCTCTGGTCGGCGCTCGCAGAGAAGTCGCGATCAGTCATCTGCACCGAGTTGCGCTGCATGTAGTCGATCGTGACCCACGCGTTGCCGTTCTCACTGGTTGTGCCACCCGTGATCGAGTAGCGCTGGGTGCCCATGTCGTGCTCGGTCGCGTTGCTGTAGCTCGCGTTGATCTCCAAGCCCTCGAAGTTGTCGCGGGTGATGATGTTGATCACGCCGGCAATAGCGTCAGAACCGTAGATGGCGGAAGCGCCGTCCAGCAACACCTCGACACGCTCCACGACGGCCATCGGGATATCGTTCAGGCTGGCGAACGCGGTGGTCATGTTCTGCGCCATCGAGTGGTTGCCCAGCCGGCGACCGTCCACCAAGATGAGCGTGTAGCTCATGCCCAGGCCACGCAGCGATACGCCGGATGTCCCGGGAGCGAACGAGTTCTGGAATTTCTCGTCGTACGATCCGGAGTTGTTCTGCGGCAGGCGGCGGAGCAGCTCGCCCACGGTCTCGGCGCCGGAACGGTTGATCTCCTCGCGGTCGATCCGCACAATCGGCGACGGCCCTTCCAGCTCCACCGTGGGAATATTGGAACCGGTGATGACCACCGGGGTCAATTCGCCTTCATCATCCTGGGCAACTGCCGGCATGGTTGCCAGCGGAATACCCAAACTCATGAGGGCGGCGGTTTTCACGGCGGTCCTCATCCTCTTGGTTTTTGCTCTATAGGCTCGTTTCATAACGATAGAATATTTCCTTAGTTGGTATTAGTTTTGTTTGGTTGCTCAATAAACAAACGGTGCCGACTTTTTCAGCTCAACCCGCACACATCGTTTGCGAAGGACATTCGGCATCCCATTTCGCGCTGTCAAGCACCGGATCGACCTTTTTTTTTAATTTTTTTGAGGGCACTCCGTTTGACGCCCTCCCGGGCTTGGCCCATGTTGCCCCGCCTAATTTTGAGTCTGGCCCAACCAGACCCCTCGGCCACTTTGGCCAAGCTGCGCGAAACTCCCGCTTTACAGGCCGTCTTGAACGGCGCGGAGCCGGGAGGAGTGTTGCCTCTCGGCGGCGTCAGCCAAGGCGCTTGGGCTTTTTCGGCGGCTGTTTTGGCCCATTCCGCCAAGGGCCGGCCGGTGCTCGTCGTCTGCCCCACCGGCAAACTTCAGGAGCAACTCCAACAGGAACTCGAGACGTGGCTCCCCGCCCTGGCCAAGCGCCCGACCAAGCCGCCCCTCTTTTTCCCCGCGTGGGATGTCCTGCCACACGAGGCCCGACTGCCGCACGCCGACGTGCTGAGCGAACGGCTCGAGACGCTCATCCACTTAGCCAAGCGCCAACAATCCGCCATCGGCCCGGTCATCGTCACCACCGCCGTCGCCCTGCTGCAGCGGACCTTCTCCCCGGCCGAGCTGAAAAACCGGTTCCGCCGCTTCAAGCTTGGCCAGCGCATCGACCCGCTCGACCTCGTTGAGTGGCTCGAGGACCAGGGCTACGAGCCGGAGGCGCAGGTCAGCCAAAAGGGGGAGCTCGCCCTGCGCGGCGGCATCCTCGACGTCTTCCCGCTGGCCAGCCCATGGCCGGTGCGCTTCGAGTTTTTCGGCGACGAGATCGAGTCGCTGCGAACCTTCGATCCGCAGACGCAGATTTACCGCGAGAAGATCGACCGCACAACGATCTCTCCCGGCGGCGAACTCGGCATCCTCAAACAACAACTCGGCGCCGACGCGGGCTACGCCACCGGCCGGCTCGGCGACTACCTCGCCGGTGATCCGCTTTGCCTGTTGGTCGAGCCGGACGACATCGCCGAGCGTGTCGCCGATTACCTCGGGCAGGTACCCAGCGGCGACCTGTTTCACGACGACTGGGAAACCGCGCTTGGCCAGGCGCGCGAACGCGGCACAATCGTCGAGGTTCGCGAAACCGGCGACGAAGCCGAGCCGCCGTTCGAGTCGCTCGACGCGTACCGGCCGCTTGGCGAGTCGTCGGGCGACCCGCAGATTGCCGACGCGCAGCGGCGGGAGTTTTTCAACCAACTGCATCGCTGGCTGCGCAACGGCTACACCGTCTGGACGGTCTGCGGCACCGACGGCGAGTTGCAGCGGTTCGACGAGTTGTGGATCGAGTACGGCTTGGCCAAGCGCAAGGCCGGGGCCAAGCCGGTGCGGATGCTCGGCAGCGTGTCACGCGGGTTCCTCGTCGAGTCGGCCAAGCTGGTCGTCGTCACCGACTCAGAGATTTTTGGGCGGACCCGCACGCAGCGGCCGCGGCGGCTCAAGTCGCCCCACGCAGCGGCGACGCGCTCGGCGCTGGAGATCGATTTCACCGACTTGAGCGTGGGCGACTACGTGGTGCATCTGCAGCACGGCATCGGCCGCTACCTCGGGCTGAAAGTGCTGTCGGCCGGGACGCGCACGACCAAAAACAGCGGCGGCGGCGAGGAGTGCCTCGTGATCGAGTACGGCACGCGCGACCCGGAGCAGGATTCGCCCATGCTGTATGTGCCGGTGTCCGAGGCGCACCTCGTCAGCAAATACGTCGGCACCGGCCGTGCGCGTCCGCCGCTCAGCATCATCGGCGGCAAACGCTGGGCCAAGGCCAAGGCCGACGCCGAGAAGGCGGTCTCCGATGTCGCCGCGGATTTGCTCAAGCTGCAAGCCTCGCGCGAGGCCCAGCCGGGGCACGAGTTCGGCGACGACACACCGTGGCAGCGGGAGTTCGAGGGGTCGTTTCCGTTCGAGGAAACACCGGACCAGTGGACGGCCATCGAGGAGGCCAAGCGGGATATGCAGCAGCCCAAGCCGATGGACCGGCTCGTGTGCGGCGACGTCGGTTTCGGCAAGACCGAGGTGGCCATCCGCGCGGCGTTCAAGGCGGTGATGGGCGGCAAACAAGTCGCCGTGCTGGTGCCGACCACCGTGCTGGCGCAGCAGCATTTCAACACGTTCGTCGAGCGCATGGCGGAGTTCCCCGTGTCAGTGGAATTGCTCTCGCGGTTCCGCACAAAAAAACAGGCCGACGCCGTGATCGCGGCGCTGGCGGCCGGCTCGGTGGACGTCGTCATCGGCACGCACAAGCTCATCCAGCCCAATGTCCGCTTCAAGGATCTCGGCTTGGTGATCATCGACGAGGAGCAGCGCTTCGGCGTGCTGCACAAGGAAAAACTCAAGATGCTGCGGCAGACGGTGGACGTGCTCACGCTGACCGCGACGCCGATCCCGCGCACGCTGCACATGGCGCTCACCGGCGCGCGCGACATGAGCACCATCGAGACGCCGCCGCAGGACCGGCTGCCGATCGAGACCAC
>DQOE01000113.1 GCA_015658765.1 Verrucomicrobiota bacterium
AAAATCACCCTCCCGGCGAACAGCCGGTTCCCCGACTCGATCATGTGGTACCCGCGCGAGGTCGGCGAGTTCGACCTGCGGCTGGAGTTCCCGGTGGAGCCGGACGAAGGGCTGCGCGACAACAACTCGGCGGCGTTTCACATCGCCGTGCGAGTGGTCAAGCTGACCGTGCTGGTTGTCGATTCGCAGCCGCGCTGGGAATACCGTTACCTGCGAAACGCCCTCGCCCGCGATCCCGGCGTGGACCTGAGCTGCCTATTGTTTCACCCGAACATCGGCACCGGCGGCGGGCGCGACTACCTCTCCGCCTTCCCCGGTTCCCGCGAAATGCTCTCGCGCTACGATGTGATTTTTCTTGGCGACGTCGGCGTCGGCAAGGGGCAGTTGAGCGCGAAGGACGCCGGGCTGATCAAGGGCCTCGTCGAGCAGCAGGGCAGCGGGCTGGTCTTCATGCCCGGGCGTCGCGGCAATCACCTCTCGCTGATGGACAGCGAGTTGAAGGAACTGATGCCGGTCGTGCTCGACGATGCCAAGCCCACCGGCGTCGGCCTGCAAAACGAGTCGGCACTCACGCTCTCGAGCCGGGGACGCGGCCATCTGCTCACGCGGTTCGACGCCGACGAAATGGTGAACGAGCAGATCTGGAAAATGCTCCCCGGTTTTTACTGGTCGACCGCCGTGGCCAAGAGCCGGCCCGGCAGCGAGGTGCTCGCCGTGCACTCGGAGTTGCGAAACCAATGGGGGCGCATCCCGCTGCTGGCCATCCGCAGCGCCGGCCGCGGCAAGGTGCTGTTCATGGGCACCGACAGCGCGTGGCGTTGGCGGCGCGGCGTCGAGGACAAGTTCCACTACCGGTTCTGGAGTCAGGTCGCCCGCTGGATGGCGCACAAGCGGCACCTCGCCGAGAAAGAAGGCATCCGGCTGAGCTTCACGCCGGAGACGCCCAAGGTGGGCGACACTGTTTTCCTGCAGGCGACCGTGCTCGACGAGGCCGGGTTCCCGCTGGAGAACGGCGAGGTCAACGGAGCGATCGTCTCGCCCACCGGACGCGGCGAGCAACTCGAGCTGAGCGAAGTCGAGGGTGGCTGGGGTGTGTACAGCGCGGAGTTTTCGCCGCAGGAAGGCGGGCCGTTCGAGATCGCCATCGACGCCCCCGAGCACGATCGCGAGTTGAAAACCAAGCTGACCGTGTCGCTGCCCAAGCGCGAAAAACTGGGCCGCCCGGTGAACCGCCCGATCCTCGGCGAGATCGCCACGATCACCGGCGGCGAGAGCGCCGGCACCGACCACCTCGACGAGATCATCAAGAAAATCTCCGTCCTCCCCGAGCCCAGGCCGGCCGAGATCCGCACGCGCCTCTGGAGCAACCCGTGGTGGGGCGGCGCCATCCTCCTGCTGCTCGTCGTGTACTGGATCGGCCGAAAACTCGCCGGCTTGGTTTAAGTTTGGGGAGCGCACGCGCCCCATCGCCGGTGCGCTTGGCCAAGCGGGGTGTTCAAATCGTCCTCGTACTTCCTCCCTCGTACTCGGTCGGTATTCGATGACGAGGTACGAAAGACGAGTACGAAAAGCGAACGTTTAATTCTCGGTGTCTTCGATGACAGCAGCATCCTCGTCGCCGGCGTCTTCGCTGATGACGGGGGCGATGGCTTGGAGCTGGTCTTTGCCGTGGAGGTTGATGAGCTTGACGCCCTGCGCGTTGCGGCCGGTCATCCGGATGTGCTCGACACCAGTGCGCACCATCTGGCCGCCGACGGTGATGAGCATGATCTCGTCGTTCGATTTCACGGCCAAGGCGCCGCAGACCTCGCCTGTCTTGGCTGTGGTCTTCATGGTGATGATGCCCTTGCCGCCGCGCGACTGCGTGCGGTACTCGTCGAACTCGGTTCGCTTACCGATGCCGTTCTCGCCGGCTACGAGCAGTGTGGCGTCCCTAGCCACGATGGCCGCAGCGACGAGGCGATCCTTCTTGCCGAGCCGAATGCCTCGCACGCCGGCAGCAGTGCGGCCCATCGAGCGGACGTTCTCCTCGTTGAACCGAATGCTCTTGCCGTCGCTGGTGATCAGCACGACTTCGTCGTGGCCGGTGGTCAGCTTGACGGTGATGAGGCGGTCGCCCTCTTTGATGCCGATGGCGTTGATGCCGGTGCGGCGGACGTTGGCGAAGGCACCCAGCGTGGTCTTTTTCACCGTGCCGCTCTCGGTGGCGAAGAAGAGGAAATTCTCCTGCTGCCATGTGAGGTTTTCCTTGTCCGGCCCCAAGTGGGACTCGACACGGATGAGCGCGGCAATTTTCTCGCCGGACTGCAACTCAAGCAGGTTGGCGATATTGCGCCCCTTGGCCGAGCGGCCCATGTCGGGAATCTCGTGCACGCGCCGGACGTACACACGGCCGGCGGTGGTGAAAAACATCAGGTAGTCGTGCGTGCTGGCGGTGAAGAGATGCTCGATGAAGTCCTCGGCTTCGCCCTGCACGACGGAGTCCTTGCGGGTGCCCATGCCGATGACGCCCTTGCCGCCGCGGCGCTGGGCGCGGTATGAGCTGACATTGGTGCGCTTGACCAAGCCGTTGTGCGTGAGGGTGATAATGACGCCCTCGTTGGCGATGAGATCCTCGATCGCCATGTCGCCCTCGTCGGGAACAATGTCGGTGCGGCGCGGCGTGGCGTACTTGTCTTTAATTTCTGCCAAGCCTTCTTTGATGATACTCAACACGCGATCTTCGCGGGCGATGATGTCCATCAAATCCTCGATCCTGACGAGCAACTCGTCGTACTCGCCTTTGATTTTATCCTGCTCGAGGCCGGTCAACTGGTACAGGCGCAGCTCGAGAATGGAATTCACCTGAACCTCGCTGAGCAGATAAAAACCGCCCTTGATTCGCTCTTCGTTGCGGATCTTGATGCCCCATTTCTTGAGCACTTTTTCCGGGAACTCGAACGCCAGCAACTTGATGCGGGCTTCCTCGCGGTTGTTCGAGTTTCGGATGATGCGGATGAATTCGTCGAGGTTGGCCAACGCGCAGAGGTAGCCCTCGAGCGTCTCGGCGCGGGCCTCGGCCTTGGCCAACTCGAAGCGGGTCCGGCGCAGGATGACTTCGCGGCGATGCTCAATGTAGGCATTGATCATCTCCTTGATGTTCATCGTCTTGGGCCGGCCGTGGTCGATCGCCAGCGAGTTGACGCTGAACGACGTGGCCAACTGCGTGAACTTGTACAGCTTGTTGATGACCACCTTGGGCACGGCGTCGCGCTTGAGCTCGACGACAACGCGCGTGTTTTCGTCCGACTCGTCGCGCACGGCGGAGATGTCGGTGATCGTTTTTTCATTGGCCAACGCCGCGATTTTTTGGACCAGCGTGGCGCGGTTGACCATGTACGGAATCTGCGTGATGACAATCTGCTCGCGGTTGCCCTTCATCTGCTCGACGCCGACGCGACCGCGCTGCTTGACGCTGCCCCGGCCGGTCTTGAAATAGTCGCGGATCGGATCCAGCCCAACGGCGAGACAGCCGGTCGGGAAGTCCGGCCCCTTGATGAATTCCATCAACCCCTCGATGCTGATGTCCGGGTCGTCGATCTGCGCGCAGATGCCATCGACGATTTCGCCGAGGTTGTGCGGCGGGATGCTCGTGGCCATGCCGACCGCGATGCCGGTGCCGCCGTTGATGAGCAGGTTCGGGAACGCCGCCGGGAACACGGTCGGCTCCTCACGGGTCTCGTCGTAGTTGGGCACCCAATCGACGGTGTCCTTGTCCATGTCGATCATCAGCGCGTGGCCAAGGTGCGTGAGGCGTGCCTCGGTGTAACGCATGGCGGCCGGCGGGTCGCCCTCGACGGAGCCGAAGTTCCCCTGCCCGTCCACGAGCGTGCCTCGCATCGACCACGGCTGCGCCATGTTGACGAGTGTCGGGTAAATCGTTGCCTCGCCGTGCGGGTGATAGTTGCCGCTCGTGTCGCCGCAAATCTTGGCGCACTTGCGGTAATGCCGGCCGGGCGAGAGGTTCAGGTCGTGCATCGCGAGCAGGATGCGGCGCTGCGACGGCTTGAGCCCGTCACGCGCATCCGGCAGCGCGCGCGAAATAATCACCGACATCGAGTAGTCGAGGAACGAGTTTTTGATTTCATCCGCGACGTTGATGGTTTGAATCTTCTCGCTGGCGGCGAACAACGGCGTGTTGCTTGCGGGTAACGGGTCTTTGTCCTTGGAATCTGCCATGGGTCTCTAAAAAATTTCTGCGGGCTGCTTCGGGGTCAGACGTCGAGGTTGCGAACGTTGAGCGCGTTTTCCTGGATGAAATGCCGGCGTGGCTCGACCTCCTCGCCCATGAGCCGGGTGAACATCTCGTCCGCCTCGACGGCGTCCGTCTCCTCCACACGCAACAACTTGCGCGTCTCCGGCGACATGGTCGTCTCGAAAAGCTCCTTCGGGTTCATTTCGCCCAGGCCCTTGAAGCGCTGAATCTGTAAGCCCTTCCGGCCGACGTCCACGACGGCATCGAGGATTTCCGCGATCGAAAACAACCGGCGCGCCGTGGCGTTGTCGCCCTCGCCCTGGATGATCTCGAACAGCGGCTCGTCCTGCGCCGAGTAATGATCGACGCTCAAGCCCTTGCGGTTGAGCTTGGCCAAAATCTCCTCGATCGCCGTGTGCTCGTGGAGTTCCACGTGGCGTGCGCGGCGACGCGGCCCGTCATTTTTCTTGGCCTTGCGTTCGCGCTTGGCCGGCTCGGCATCTTCCGCCGTGGCCTCTTCCGCCGTGGCCTCTCCCTCCGCTTGGTCAAGCGCCTGGTCTTCCTCCTCGTCGTCTTCGCCGAACAGGCCAAGGTCGGGGTTCGCCTGGCCGAACTTGGCCAAGGCATCCTCGGATTGAAAATAATGAACCGTCTCCTTGTTGCCTTCCCAAACCCGCACCAAATGGCTTGGGAGCAGTTTCTT
>DQOE01000103.1 GCA_015658765.1 Verrucomicrobiota bacterium
ACTGTCACCGAGGAAACACTCAATTCGATGAAGGCGATCTGGATGCGCCCGAAGAGCGAGGTCAAAAAGGAGGAGTACAACGAATTCTACAAGCACGTATCCCATGACTACACCGATCCGCTAAAAACCATCCACTATTCCGCCGAGGGGAAGATTGAGTTCAAGGCGCTGCTTTACCTGCCCGCCAAGGCGCCGTTCGACATGTTCCAGCAGGAAGGCACCAAGCACGGCATCCACCTGTACGTGAAACGCATCTTCATCATGGACAACTGCGAGGCACTGCTCCCCCGCTACCTGCGCTTCGCCAAGGGCGTCGTTGAGTCCAACGACCTGCCGCTGAACGTCTCCCGCGAAATCCTGCAGGAAGACGTCATCATCAAAAAAATCGAGAAAAGCGTCACCACCAAAATCCTCTCCGAGCTGAAGTCCATGATGAATAAGTCGAAGGAAGATTATCTCGGCTTCTACCGGGAATTCGGCAAGGTGCTCAAGGAAGGCATCGAGGTTGACCCCACGAACAAGGACAAAATCAAGGATCTGCTCCTGTTCGAAAGCAGCAGGACCGAGCCCGGCAAATACGTGTCGCTCAAGGAATACACCGAGCGAATGGTGCTGGACCAAAAGGAGATTTACTACATCACCGGCACCTCACGCAGCGCTGTCGAGAACTCACCGCACCTCGAGGTGTTCAAGAAAAAGGAGATCGAGGTGCTGTTCATGATCGAGCCGGTGGATGAGTTTATCCTATCCGGTTTCGGCGAGTACGACAAAAAGAAGCTCAGGTCCATCGCCCAGGGCGACATCGACCTCGGCACCGAGGAGGAAAAGAAAATCGCCGACGAACAGAAAAAGGAAGCCTCCGGCAAGTACAAGAAACTCATCAAGAAAGTGCAGGACAGCCTCAAGGACTACGTGAAGGAGGTTCGCCTCTCCGACCGGCTGACCGACAGCGCCAGTTGCCTCGTCACCGACGACGGCGACATGAACCCGCAGATGGAGCGCATCTTCGCCGCCATGAACCAGCCGGTGCCGGAGACCAAGCGCATCCTCGAGTTGAACCCCGACCACCCGGTGATCGAGACGATGAACGACCTGTTCGCCGCCGATAAAAAGAACCCGAAGCTCGCCGACTACTCCGAACTGCTCTACGACCAAGCGCTGTTGACCGAAGGCATCGCCATCAAAGATCCCGCAAGGTTCGCCCGCTTGGTCACCGACCTAATGGTCCAAGCCAAGTAACCCCGCTTGGCCAAGCGGATCCGGCTTCAAATTCAAACATGGATAAACAGGATCCTGTTCATCCTGATCATCCATGTAAATTAGGTTACGGCTTTGGGAAGGAGCGCATTCGGCTGTAGCGGCGGTAGGTTTCCCAGATGTCGCCTTGGCCAAGCGCTCTCGGATCGCCTGTTTTTTTCAGGTAGGCGTCCATTTTGTCGCGATACGTTTGCGTGGTTTTGTAGTGGGTCGGGTCGAGCGCTAGGTTATTCAGGCAGGCCGGATCGCTGGTGATGTCGTACAACTCCTCGCCGGGGCGCTTGTCCACCGACCAGTGGAAGTACCGCGCGATGCCGGGCTGGGCGCGGTTCTCGATTAAAAACGTCAGGGACGGGCAGGCGTCGATGTCGTGGTAGCCGCCATGCATCGGGCCAAGCTTGCCGGCGGAATCGAACTTTTGCGGATCGCCCGCCGGCCAGCGATCCGGCTTGAAGTTGCGAATGTAGATGTGCCGGTCGGATCGCAAGCAACGCTGCGGGTAGGTCATGTTGTTGTGGCGGGAGGATGAGTGACGTTCGCGGCCGCTGAACACGTGGGTTCGCTGCGGCTCCACCCGGCCGGATTTGCCCGACTCGAGCAGCGAAACCAGGCTTCGCCCGACCGGTGCCAACGCCGCTTGGCCAAGCGCCGGATGCGTCACGCCGCCCGCCTCGAGAATGGTCGCCGTGAGATCGACGAATCCCACCGGGTCGGTCACTTCGCGGCCGCCCTTGGCCCGGCCTGGCCACATGATCGCCAACGGGACGTGTACCCCAAACTCGAAACAGTTGGCCTTGGCCCGGGGGAAGGCCATGCCGTTGTCCGACGTGACGATAACCAGCGTGTTGTCCAGTTCGCCGATTTCCCCGAGTTGCTTCAGCGCCCTGGCCAAGTGCGAGTCGAACCACTCGATCTCGGCGTAGTAGTCGAGGATGTCGCTGCGGATTTCCGGTGTGTCCGGCAGGAAGGCCGGCACGTCGGCGTCCTCAAGTTTCCTGCCCTGCTTAAGGCCGATGCCTTTCTCGAAAACCCGATGAGGCTCGTGGCCGCCCAGCCAAAAACAGAACGGCTTGCCTTCGGGACGCTGCCTTAAAAAATCATCAAAGTTGGCAGCGTAATCGGTGGAGGAAATGCCCTTGATGCGAGGGTTCTTTTTCCTAGAGGAAAAGACCGGCCCGGCCGGGTTCCGCTTGAAGCCGCCATCCTTGTAATTGCCCGGCCCCCACCCTTTGCCGGTGTAACCGACCCAGTAGCCGGCCTGCTCGAGCAGGCCGGGAAAGGTCGCATACTTTGCGTCAAACTTGCTGGCGTGCGTGCCGGCGTGTTCGAGCATCCAGTGGTAGCGGCCGGTCAACAGTGAGGCGCGGCTTGGACTGCACCCCGGTGACCCGGCGATGCAGGTGCGGAACAACACGCCTCCCCTAGCCACACGATCGAACGCCGGCGTTCGGATACCACGGCAACCGTAGGCCGACGCGTGCGGGTACGATTGGTCATCCGAGATGGCGAAGAGGATGTTCGGCCGCTTGGCCAAGGGCTGCGCTTGAGCCACAAAAAATCCCGCGACAAACACGCAGGCAACGATGATTCTTGGAACCCGTTTCATTTCAAAATCTTATTCAAGGCCGAGGACGTTTTCCATGTTGTAAAGGCCGGGCTCCCGGCAGCAGGCCCAGATGGC
>DQOE01000339.1 GCA_015658765.1 Verrucomicrobiota bacterium
AGCGTGTGCACCTGCGGGCGGTTCAGGCAGTACAACGCGTTGAACTGCATCGGCGAGAGCGGCTGGCAGAGACCGACCAGCTTGGGCGGCGGCGCGTACAGTTTGCCGCCCTTGTCGTTGGGGCTGATGATGAACACGCCCATGTCACGCCGGGCGGCCGCCTCGATGCACGACCAATTCAGGTCGTTGACAAAGTACCAGTGCAGGTTCACGTACTCGAATGCGTCGCTCTCGATCGCCTGCCGGATGATGTGCGGAGGTGCGTGCGTCGAAAACCCGATGTGCCGCACACGGCCCTCGTCGATGAGCTTGTAAACCGCCTCCACGCAGCCGCCCTTGCGCAGCGACCAGTCGAGGAACTGCGCGTTGTTGACGCCGTGCAGTGACAGCAGGTCAACGTGGTCGAGTTGCAGGTGGCTCATCGACTTGTCGAAGTTGTCGAGAAACTCCTTCTGCGTGGCGAACGGCGCGACCTTGGTTTGGACGATTATCCCGTCGCGCGGCAGTTTCGGCAGCACGAAGCCAAGCTGCATCTCGGACGAGCCGTAGCCGCGCGCAGTCTCGATGTGGTTGATTCCCAACTCCAGCGCGCGGCGAATCGTTGCCTCCAAGTTCGCCTGACCGTCGGCCGGCACCTCGCTGGGGTCGATGTCGTTCCACTTATGCTGGTAGCGCATTCCCCCGCAGGAGAAGACCGGAACCTGTAGCTCCGTTTTGCCGAACCGCCGATATTTCACGTTGCGACAGTCTTGGGTTTCAGCAGGAAGGATTCAAGAAGAACAAGCGCTTGGCCAAGCGGGTGGCCGGGGGATCACTCGCCGGGAAGTCCGAAGCGAACCACGGTCTCGTCCGGCCGGGCCAGACCAAGCTGTTCGCGGGCCAGCCGCTCGACGGTCTTGGGGTCGGTCTTGAGGGAATCTATCTCGAGTCGAAGTCGGCGGTTGGCGACTTCCTCCTGTTGGATTTGCTTGTCCAACCGGACGATCTGCTGGCGCATCACCTCGTTTTGGTGCATAAGCGGGAAGTAAAGAACGCCCACCCAGACCAAAGCCGTAATCACCGACAACAATGCAGCCACATGGGTCAGCTTGTCCCAGATACTGGTATTGACGTTCATCTCCTTGGTGGGCGAGATGCCCAAGCACGAACTCAAAGTGGGAATACTAGCCACAGCCAAAGCCGGGCATCAACCAAAAAATAAAGAAACCTGCAGTCGTAACGGAGCGGATCAAACCTCTGCGTTATCGAAAAGCGACTCGATGTTATTCTTGGCCAAGTCGGCCGGTTGATCGATGGGGCTCAATGCCTTCTTCAAGTACTCTACGGCATCGGCCGCGCGCTGAACGCTCTTGGGCAGGGCAGCCCCGGCGGCATTGGGATGCCCACCTCCCTGCAACTGCTTGGCCACCGGCAACGCCTCTCCATCTGAGCTGCGCAAGCTTACCATGAACTGGTTGCCGCCGATTCGGTTGAGCGTCAACAACACTCGGTGAGACATGTTTGGCTCACCCAACAAGCGATGCAGAATCACGTTCGAGTTGCCCACCACCGTCTTGACCAAGCCAACTGTCGGGGAAATTTGCTGGATGTTTTGTCGGCTCCAGTTCAGCCCCATCGGATCCTCCACCTCGCGCTTGACCCGCATCACCTGCAGCAGCGGATGCTCCAGCAGCTTTTCCGGATCGCCATTCACGAGCGAATAGATATTCCAAAACCCGTAAGTCTTCACCAGCGTGCCGTGGTCGTTGGCCAACTCGAAATCCGGATCATCCTGCAGGAACAAGTCGCCGACATTCGCGAGGTGCACCAGCCGGTCCAGCGTCTCCGACTCAAGCCCGTGTTCCCTGCACAACTCGTACGCCAGTAGACAGGCGCTCTTGCCCTGGTCATGCACCAGGCGCGCCTTGGTTGGTTTTGCCGTGGTGATGTGATGATCCACCACCACCCAGTTGATGCGATCCATCCGCTCCTCAAACGTGAGGTCGCTCACCCACGCCGCGCTTTCGCGCAGGCAACGGCTGTGCCAGGCATGAGTCTGGTAGGCGAGCAGTCGAACCTCCTCCCCGTACAACGTGGCGGAAAGTTTCTGAAGTAGCATGCCCGAGAGCAAGCCGTCCAGGTCGCCGTCGTGCGTGATGATAATTTCGGGTTTGGGAAGCGGGCCCATAATGCGGCGGGAAGGCTACAACAACTCTTGGCACAACCAAGGCCAAAGTCACAAAGAAGTTCTGCCAAAAAAATCAGGGGACTCAAAGTGGTACCAGTGGAGGGACTCGAACCCACACTCTCGTGAAAGAAGCGGATTTTGAATCCCATCCGATCTGTACCACTTGCCTATTCCTTAGCAAACCACTTCGAAGTTTCACTATCGGCGGATTTGCTCGCCCAATTTCAGCGAATTACCGGCACAATTACCGGCACAAAAGCCAGTTCGAACTGCGCAAACTCAAACAAGCCTCATCCGATGCAGCAAGCTAATTCCAAATAGGCGGCGGGGGGGCTTTCCAAGTCCACGTGCTCAATTCATCAATAATGGATTTGGGCTTGGAGAATTTTTGGGCAAAAGGAGATGCGTTGTAGGCATCAAGGTTGTGCTGTTCGATATGAAGCGAGGCGAGGAATTGGCTGAGAGTGTTGGGCTGGATAAACCTGATGAATCAATTAGCTGATTCGATTTTTTTTATGACCTTTTTGCTTTTGCTTCTATGATAAATAAAAATTCCAATTATAGCCAAAGTGGCGATAACCATGGTACTGACCGCGCCAGTTATAGCAAAAGTTGAGGTGTCATTAGCACCTAGCATTAATAAACCAAAC
>DQOE01000150.1 GCA_015658765.1 Verrucomicrobiota bacterium
CGGCCTTGGCCAAGTGAGCCATGTGGCGGCGTGCGGCTCCCACTCGGCCGGCATGCGCCAGCCGATACTGGCTGCGGCGGTTGGGTTGGTATCAGGAATGCCCAAGTCAGGGCAGGGGTTTTCCGGCGGCGGCGGCCATCAATCGGTACCATTCCTCGGGCGACAACAGCAGGTCGGCTGCTTTTGTGGCCTCGCGAATGTGCTCGGGATTGGTGCTGCCAATGACCGGCACGATGCCGGCCGGGTGGCGCAACAACCACGCAAGCGCGATGGCGGTCGGGCAGCACTCCTCCTGCAATGCCACGACATGCAGCGCGTCGCGCACGGTTTGTTCCTGCAAATGGTTGACGTTGCGGAGCGAGACCGGTGCCTCGCTGCCGAGCTTGCCCTGCGCGAGCGGACTCCACGCGAGCGGCGTGACGCCGTGCCGCTGGTAGTAGTCGAGCGACCCGTCCTCGAGCGCGTCGTAGTGGAACAGGCTGATCTCAACCTGGTTGCAGATCAGCTTCATCGGGCACGCCGCCTGCAGATGGTCGAGTTGATCCACGGTGAAATTGCTCACGCCGAACTCGCGCACTTTGCCGGCTTGTTTCAACTCATCGAACGCCTTGGCGATTTCTTCCTGCTCCATCAGGTAGTCCGGCCGGTGCAGCAGGTACAGGTCGATGCAGTCGATGTCCATGCGCTTGAGCGACGCTTCGCACGAGCGGACGATGTGGTCGCGCGAGAGGTCGTAGCGGTGCGGTGAGCCCTTGTCGGGATCGCCCTTTTGGCGGATGCCGCACTTGGTCGTGACGGCGATGTTGTCGCGCATGCCCGGGACCCCCTTGAGCGTGCGGCCGAACACCTCCTCGACGAGTCCTTCGCTGTAAATGTCCGCCAAATCGAACATCGTGTAGCCGGCCTCGTAGGCGGCGGTGATGGCGTCGTGGCCCCTTTTTTCGTGCTCGTCGTCGATGGGAGGATGAGTGATCACACCCGTCACCCGCCAGCAACCGTAGGCCAGGCGGCTGCATTCCAGACTGGATTCTCCCAAGGTGATTGTTTGCATGACTGACTCGGGCAAACGGTAGCACATCCCCCCGGCCCAAGCCAAAAAAAACCGCCCGCGGCTTGGCCAAGCGACCTCAGTTCAAGTAATCGCGCGGGTCGGCGACGTGGCCGGCGAGGGCACTGGCGGCGACGGTAACCGGGCTGGCCAGATAGATCTCACTCTCCTTGCTGCCCATGCGGCCGGGGAAGTTGCGGTTGGTCGCGCTGATGCACTTTTGGCCGCCCTCGTTCATGCGGCCGAAGGTGTCCACCGGGCCGCCGAGGCATGCGGAGCAGCCGGCGTTCTCGGTCATGCGGACCCCGGCGTCGGTGAGGATGCTCCACACACTCTTCCCGTCCCACTCGGTGGTCTGCAAATCGTGGACGATCTCCGGAGTGGCCGGCACGCCGAACGTGTCGATGCACACTTCCTGTCCGCGCACCACCTCGGCGAACGCGAGGAAGTCGCTCGTCTTGCCGCCGGTGCAGGAGCCGATGTAGGCACGGTCGAGCTTCATGTCGGTCATCTCGCGGGCGAGCTTGCGCTGGCCCGGATCGGGGTGACACGCCACGGTCGGCTCGAGTGCGCCCAGGTCGATCGTCGTGTCGTAAACGAACGTTTCGTCGCTGTCGCGCTCGACCGGCTCGTAGTCGCTCTTTGTGCCGTTGAGCTTGGTTCGCTCATCGACCATCGCGCCGGTTTTGTCGTCGTACTCAAAAATGCCGTTCTTGCCGCCGGCTTCGATCGCCATGTTGGCCACGGTCATGCGGTCGTCCATCGACAGGCCGGACGCGCCGGGGCCGTCGAACTGCATCGCGCGATAAGTCGCCCCGTCGAAGCCGATCTCGCCGATTGCGTGCAGGATGATGTCCTTGGCCATGACGCCCGGCTGCAGTTCGCCCTCGAGGCGGAAATGCATCGTCTCCGGCACCTTGATCAGCAGTTTGCCGGTGCCCATCACGAAGCCGGCGTCGGTGTTGCCAATGCCGGTGGCAAACTGGTTGAACGCGCCGGCCATGCAGGTGTGCGAGTCGGTGCCGAACAAAATCTCGCCGGGCCGAAGGTGCCCCTTCTGCGGCAAAGCCGTGTGGCAGACGCCGGCGTAGCGCGAGCCGTACTGGCGCTTGAGCAGGCCCTGCGAGGCGTCGAACTTCCACTTGCCGTCCTCGTCATCGATCACGTCGTAGAAATACTGAAGCCCCTGCGCCTTGGCGAACTCGCGCAGGATGTCCACGTTGCGGTTGGACAGCGAGTCGGAGGTGAAAATGTAGTGGTCGGGAATGATCACGATCTTGTTGGCGTCCCAAACCCTGGCGTCCTCGCCGAACTCGCGCTTGAACACCCCGATCGTGCCGGGGCCACAGACGTCATGCGTCATCAACAGGTCGGCGTTCACCCAGACATTGTCACCGGCGTTCACCTCGGTCTCGCCCGCCGCCCGGGCCAAAATTTTCTCAGTCAGCGTCATCGCAGGCGGGACAATGTACCGGCGAACCGCTCCTCACGCAAGGAAGAGGTGGGAGGGGCAAGTTCCACCTTGCCCCATTTGAAACCTGATTTGGGACGAGGTGGAACTCGCCTCTCCCTTCCATTACGTGTGGCAACCGGCGACGACGTCGGTGGTTTTTAGCTCGGGGGAGAAGGGGTCGAGCGGCATCGGCTCGTCGTGGTCGAGGTGTTCGCGGCAGATGGCGAAGAAGTCGGCCTTGGTTTGGGCGCGGCGGATGTCGTGCAAAAACCGCCCGTCGGCGTCCACGCCCAAGCCGAAGTAGTTCATATACTTTTTCATTTTGTGCACCTGGCTTTTTTCGATGTAGTTTTCGGGGGCGGTCATCTCGAACAGGTCGGTCACGTAGTCCAGCACGTCGCGTCCGCTTGGCCAGGCGGGCGGCTCGCCGCGTAGGTGCCGGCGAATCTGCGCGAATAGCCACGGGTTGCGGATGACGCCGCGCCCGATCATCAGGCCGTGCGCGCCGGTCTCGCGCAGCACCGACTCCGCCTTGGGCGCGGAGTAGACGTTGCCGTTGGCCAGAACCGGGCAGTCCATCGCCTCGGCAGCGCGCGAGATGAAGTCGTAATGCACTGCGCTGCGGTACATCTCCTTCACCGTGCGTCCGTGGACGGTGAGCAGATCAAGATTGTGCCGCGCGAAGATTGGCAGCAACTCGTCGAACACCACAGCGTCGTCGAAGCCGATGCGCGTCTTGACGGTGAAGCGCGTCTCCACCGCGTCGCGCAATGCGCCGAGAATGCGGTCGATGCGCTCCGGCTCGCGCAGCAAACCGCCGCCGGCGCATTTTTTGTAAACGATCGGCGCAGGGCAGCCGAGGTTCAGGTCGACGCCCGCGATGGGGTGTTGCTGCAACTCGCGCGCGGTTCGCACGAGATCGGGAATGCTGTTGCCGATCATCTGCGCGACGACCGGCCGGCCAGTGGGGTTTTCGGTGATCGAGCGCAGGATCGGCTTCTCCAGCCGCGAGTCGGCGTGCACGCGAAAGTATTCGGTGAAATACACGTCCGCCCCGCCGCGTCCGGCGATCACCCGCCAAAACGGCAGGTCGGTGACGTCCTGCATCGGCGCGAGCGCGAGCATCGGCTCGTCCCGTTGCAGCAGGGCATCAAACTGGCTGGCCTGTTCGGAGAGTGTTGTCACCGCGCGGTTTTTCTCCCGCTTGGCCAAGCGAATGGCAATCCCAAAACGCACTTGGCTTGCCTTGGCCAGGCGAATGTGCCGACAATGCGCGCCGAAGCCATGCGTTACTTGAATCACCCCCAAACGGGCCAGGCCGGCATCACGCACCGGCGCTTGGCCAAGCGCCTGGCCCTGCTGCTGCTTTTTCCAGTCATGGCTAATTCACAAATGACGGGCGCCGGTTACGACCGGCCGTCCGGCGATCCCAAGCTCAGCCGCTCGGTGGTGATGGCACCCAGCGGCATGGTCGCCACCAGCCACACGCTCGCCGCGCAGGCCGGCGTCGAGGTGCTCAAGCGCGGTGGCAACGCGATCGACGCCGCGATCGCGGCCAACGCCGTGCTCGGCGTGGTGGAGCCGATGAGCTGCGGCATCGGCGGCGACCTGTTTGCCATCGTGTGGGACGCCAAGTCGCGGAAGCTTTACGGCCTCAACGCCAGCGGTCGCTCGCCGTTTGGCATTTCGCGCCAGCTCATTCGCGAGCGCGGGCACGAGCGCATCCCGCTCAGGGGGCCGCTCAGTTGGTCGGTGCCGGGCTGCGTCTCCGGCTGGCAGGCGTTGCACGACCGGTTCGGCAAACTGCCGTTGGCCAAGTCGCTTGCGCCGGCGATTCGTTACGCGCGGGACGGCTTTCCGGTGACGCAGATCATCGCCGGCTACTGGAAGTCCGGCGAAGTGATCCTCAGCGAAACGCCGACCGCCAGCCGCGCATTTCTCAAGGACGGCCGCGCGCCGGGGGAAGGCGAACGCATGACCAACCGCGACCTGGCCAAGGTCTATCGTGCCATCGGCAAGGAGGGGGCGAAGGCGTTTTACGAGGGCTGGATCGCCGGGGAGATCGTTCGCTACAGCGAGTCGGTCGGTGGCCTGATCACGCTGCGCGACCTCAAGCAGCACACCGCCGACTGGGTCGAGCCGGTCAGCGCCAGCTATCGCGGCTACGACGTCTGGGAACTGCCGCCGAACGGCCAGGGCATCGCCGCGCTGCAGATTTTGAACGTCCTCGAGCAGCACGACATCGCCGCGATGGGCCACAACTCGGCCGACTTCATTCACCTTTACACCGAGGCGAAGAAACTGGCGTTCGCCGATCGGGCCAAGTTTTACGCCGACCCGCAGGTGGAGAAAAACCTGCCGGTTGCCGAGTTGATCTCCAAGCCGTACGCCAAGCGGCAGGCCAAGCGCATCGACATGGCCAAGGCGGCGTTGCGCGTGCCGGCCGGCGATCCGCGCCTGGCCAAGGGCGACACGATTTACCTGACCGCCGTCGACAAGGATCGCAACGTCGTGTCGCTGATCCAGAGCAACTATTACGGATTCGGCTCCGGCCATGTGCCGGGAAACGTCGGGTTCGTGATGCAGAATCGCGGGACGCTGTTTGCGATGGACGAAAACCACCACAACCGGCTCGAGCCGAACAAGCGGCCGTTTCACACCATCATCCCGGCGATGGTGACGAGGGACGGCAAGCCGTTTCTGTCGTTCGGCGTGATGGGCGGAGACATGCAGCCGCAGGGCCATGCGCAGGTGCTCGTCAACATCATCGACCACGGCATGAACGTGCAGGCCGCCTCGGACGCCGCGCGCGTCCGGCACGATGGCTCCGACACGCCCACCGGCGACATCATGTCCGACGGCGGCCGGTTGATCGTCGAGAGCGGCGTGAGCGATGAAGCCGTGGAGGAATTGAAAAAACGAGGCCACAACGTCTCTCGCGGCGGATCCGGTGGCGGCTACCAGGCGATCCGGATCGATTACGAAACCGGCCTGCTCCACGGCGGCTCGGAGGCGCGAAAGGACGGCGCGGCGATTGGCTATTGAGCCGGCCGCGTGTACGCTCCGCCCGGCATGAGTGCGCATGAGAAAATCGTTTCGCTGGAGCAATTGCCCGCCTGGCGGGAGGCGTTGCGGGAGGCCGGCCAGCGGCTGGTCGCGACCAACGGCTGCTTCGACTTGCTGCACGCCGGTCACGTCACCTACCTCGAGCAGGCGGCGGCGCTGGGCGATGTGCTGTTGATTGGCTGCAACGGCGACGAGTCGGTCCGGCAACTCAAGGGGCCAAGCCGGCCGCTCAACTCCGAGGCCGACCGCGCACTGGTGTTGGCGGCGCTGGAGTCGGTCGGGGCCGTGGCGGTTTTCCCGGAGAAACGCGCCGATAATTTTCTGCGCCTGGCCAAGCCGGATGTCTATGTGAAGGGCGGCGACTACACTCCGGAAACGCTGGACGCCGGCGAGCGTGCTGCGGTGGAGTCCGGCGGCAGCGAGGTCGTGATCATCCCATTCGTCCCCGGCAAATCGACCACCGGCCTCATCGAGCGGATGAACGACTGACGAAACGATGCCGGGAGTCTCGTGGAAATCAGCGGCTTGGTTGGCATGCTGTTTCGCCTGGTTTTCGCTTGGCCAAGCGCGGCCGTTGACGGCGCCGTTTGACGAGCCCCCGGGCTGGGCGCGAGAGGCGATCTGGTACCAGATTTTTGTCGAGCGATTTCGGAACGGGGATTCGGCCAACGACCCCCGGCCGGAGTATATGCGCGGCGCCTATCCCGGTTATGTGCCGGCCAACTGGAAGGTCACCCCGTGGCATCAGGACTGGTACGAGCAGGAGGATTGGGCCAGGGCCGAGGCGGGGCACTTTCACAAGCTGGCTGCGGCCCGACGGTTCGGCGGCGACCTGCAGGGAGTGCTCCACAAGCTGGACTACCTGCAGGATCTCGGGATCACGGCCATCTATTTCAATCCTCTCAATGATTCCCCGTCACTTCACAAGTACGATGCCCGTCATTACCGGCACATCGACCGCACGTTCGGCCCTGACCCGGCCGGGGACACGGCGATCATCGATGCGGAAGACCCGGTCGACCCGGCCACTTGGCGCTGGACGGCCGCCGACCGGTTGTTCCTGAAACTCATCCGCGAAGTGCATCGGCGCGGCATGAGGCTGATCGTGGACTACTCGTGGAACCACACCGGCATCACGTTTTGGGCGTGGGAGGATCTGATGAAAAATCAGGCCAAGAGCCGGTTCCGGGACTGGTACGACATCATTTCGTTTGATGACCCCAAAACGCTGGAGGATGAATTTCACTTCGAGGGCTGGCTGGGAGTCAAGACGCTGCCGGAACTCAAAAAGGTGAACGTGGTGGGCAAACGAAAAGGCTACGCCTTCGAGGGCGATCTGCAACCGGAGGTGAAGGCGCACGTCTTCAACGTCACCCGGCGCTGGCTGGACCCAAACGGGGACGGAGACCCCGGGGATGGAGTGGACGGGTTTCGGCTCGATGTTGCCACACATGTGCCGCTTGGGTTCTGGCGCGACTACCGGAAGTTTGTCCGCGGGATCAACGACGAGACGCTGCTACTCGGCGAGGCGTGGTGGACCAAGTGGCCGGATCAACTGATGGACCCGCGGCCGTTCCTGCAGGGCGACATTTTCGACTCGGTCATGCATTACCAATGGTACAAGCCGGCTCGGCGGTTGTTCGCCCAGGCCAACGGAGGCCTCAAACCGAGCGGCTTCGTCGCCGAGATGAACCGGGTGTACGCCGGCTACAGTCAGTCTCTCTCCCAAAACCTGATGAACCTCGTCGCGAGCCACGACAGTCCGCGGTTCGGCACCTCGTTTCAAAACAAGCACAAGTACAAGTTCCGGATGGGCGCGCGCAAAAACACGGACCTCCACCTCGGCCCGCCCGATACAGCTGTCGTCCGCGAGATGCGGATGATGTTGCTGCACCAGTTCACCTACACCGGCGCGCCGCACATTTGGAGCGGCGACGAACTCGGCATGTGGGGTGCGGACGACCCCGATTGCCGCAAGCCGGTCATCTGGGATGACATAAAGCATCGCCCACAGGTGTTCACGCCGGACGGCCAGCGCCACGAGCCGTTCCCCGTGAAGCCCGACACCGAGCTGCGGTCATATTACAAAACACTCATCGCCCTCCGGAAAAAACGTCGCGAGTTGGTCGGCGGCGGACTGGAATTCGTCGTTGCGAACGACAACGACATGACTCTGGCCTACCGCCGGGAACTCGCAGGCAGGGA
>DQOE01000255.1 GCA_015658765.1 Verrucomicrobiota bacterium
AATGCGCTTGCGCCTGGGCGCGCTGCCGGTGAATATGCCGCGCCGATGGGAGAACCGATCAACGTCCCGCTGCTCGATCTAAGCGCACAAAACCAGCCGCTCGCCGCCGAGTTGAAGGCCGCCTTCGCTCGCGTGCTCGACTCGTCGCAGTTCATCCTCGGGCCGGAGGTGGCCGGGTTTGAGTCGGTCGCCGCGGAGTCGGTCGGGGCCAAACACGCCATCGGCGTCAGCTCCGGCACCGATGCGCTGCTGCTTTCGCTGATGACGCTGGGCATCGGCCCCGGCGACGAGGTGCTGTGCCCGTCGTTCACGTTTTTTGCGACCGCCGGCGCGATCGCCCGCACCGGAGCGACGCCGGTGTTCGTCGATTCGCTTGACGCCGATTTCAACAACGACCTCGCCGCCGCCGCCGGCCGCGTCACCGACAAAACCAAGGCGATCATCCCGGTGCATCTGTTCGGCCAAGCGGCGGACATGGACGGCGTGCAGCGCTTGGCCAAGGCGCACGACCTGGCCGTGCTTGAGGACGCCGCGCAGTCGATGGGCGCGACGTTCGGCGGACGGCAGGTCGGCACGATGGGCGACTTGGGCGCGTTCAGTTTTTTCCCGTCCAAAAACCTCGGTGGGTTCGGCGACGGCGGCATGATCACCACCGACGACGACGGCTTGGCCAAGCGCGCGCGCATCCTTCGCGTGCACGGCGGCGCGCCGAAATATTATCACAAGGCCATCGGCGGCAACTTCCGGATGGACCCGCTGCACGCCGCGCTGCTCGGGGTCAAGCTGGGCCATTTCCCCGGCTACCTTGCCACGCGCCGCGCGAACGCCGCGCAGTACCTCGAGCACTTGGGCAAGTGCGATCACGTCGCCGAGGGGCGGCTGGTGTTGCCAACTGAAATCGAAGGGCGGGGCCACACGTGGAACCAGTTCACCCTCCGCGTGGCCAACGGCAAACGCGACGCGCTGCAGGCGCACCTGGCCGCGAACAACATCGGCTCGGCGATTTATTATCCGGTGGCGCTGCACCAGCAGGAGTGCTTTGCGCATCTGCCCAACTTTGGCGAGTCGCTGCCGGTTTGTGAAAAAATGGCGGGGGAGGTTTTGAGCATCCCGATTTATCCGGAACTGACGGAGGAGCAACTCGGCCACGTCGCCGATACGCTGGCCAACGCCCCGCTCTGAGCGCTAAAGCGATTTGCCGGGGACGGCTCCGGCGGTTTGCAGCAAATCGGCAAGGTCGGCCCAGCCGTTGGCCGTGGCGTAATCCAACGGGGTATGGCCGGATTTGTTTTGGCTGTTCAAGTCGGCGTTGCCGCGGATGAGTAGTTTCACGGCCTCGGGCCGGTTGCGAAGCACAGCTTGGTGCAGCGGCGTGGCGTTGCTGTCACTCAACGCGTCCACGTCGGCCCCGAGCGAGATCAACACTTCCATCGTGTTCACCTTGCCGGCGCCGGCCGCCCAGTGCAGCGGTGTGCTCTGGTGGAGCGGCCCCGGGCTGTTCACGTTGGCTCCTCGCCGGATGAATGCCTGCACGGCGACGGCATCGCCCTTGGCGGCGGCCATGTGGATGGACACTTCGCGCCCGGCGCGACCGCGCTTGGCCTCGATCAGCGCGGCGGCGGCCGGCTGTTTGTAGCCCTTGGCCAGGTCCAGCGGCGTGCCGCTTTGGCTGATGGCGTTCACCGGGGCGCGGCGCTTGAGCAACAGCGCAATGATGTTCGTGCTGCCCTTGGCGGCGGCTGAGTGGAGCGGCGTCCAGCCGCCGTCAGTCCGCGCCGTCTTGTCTGCGCCGTGGTTGAGCAGCAACTCGGCAGCCTCGGCCTGATCGGCCTCAGCAGCCCAGTGCAGCGGCGTGGCCCGGTGTTTTTTGACACGAAAATGAACATTGGCCCGGTTGCGTTTCAGCCAGCCACCGAGAGCCTCAATGTCGCCGTGGCGCGCGGCCAAATGCACCGAGAGTGTCGCGCCTTTTTTCGCGCCCAGCCGGGTGAGCAGCTTCACAGTGGAGTTGCGTTTGTGGATGCGCGCGAAGTCGAGCGGCGTGCCGTCGGGGCAGAGCGGGCTCAAGTCTTTGCCGAGGTCGTGCAGCAACTGGAGAACGGCGTCACATCCGTTGATCGCCGCCACGTGAACGGCGGTCCAGCCGTTGGGCGCGGTGGAGTCGGTTTTGCCGCCCTTGGCCACGAGTTGTTTCACGGCATCGCGGCTATCGTGGGCGCAAGCCAGATAGAGCGCGTCCACTTTTTCCTTTTGTGTCTTGGCGTGGAGATTCGCGCGGAAAGCCAGCAGCACCCCGATGTTGGCCGGCTTGTTCTTGATCGCGGCGACGTGGAGCGGCGATTGGCCAAGCGCGTTGAGCGACTCTATCGGCTGGCCAAGCTGCAACGCGTGGCGCAGCGCGTCAGTGTCGTCGCTCGCGGCGAGTTCGTGCAGCGTGTGCGTCTCGACCTTCGGGGCCGGTTGCGGCTTGGGCGGCGGAGCCGCAGGCGGTTCTGGTTCGCCCGGCCCGCAGCCGGCTTGGCCAAGTGCAAGGCCAAGCGCCGCCATCAAAAGCGGCCAACGCATCATTCCTCTGGGCTTGGCTGGGTTCACATGCGGATCGGTCAGGTCGTGGACGATTCAAGCCCCGCAACGCGCTCGAGGCAACGAAAAACAGCACCGTGAATAGCGAGGTTGGTTTTTCGACTTGAAGATTTAACCGTGTGCCAATA
>DQOE01000121.1 GCA_015658765.1 Verrucomicrobiota bacterium
AACCGAGCCAACCGAGCCAACCGAGCCAACCGAGCCAACCGAGCCAACCGAGCCAACCGAGCCAACCGAGCCGGAACCAAGCGCCGCCGCCGAGGAACCACCGGCTGCCGAAGAGAGCCCGGCGCAGGACGACAGCTTCGCTGGGGAAGCTCCCGCCAAGGTGGCCGAGTAGCGTTTATTGATCCGGCAACCAAGTAGTGACCATTACAGAAAACCGTCCGGGTTTCACCCTCATCCGGCCTTCGGCCACCTTCTCCCTGAGGGAGAAGGAATCAAGCAGTACGCGCCTGACCAAGCACCCTCTCCCAGCGAGAGAGGGCAGGGAGAGGGAGAACGCCCAACAACTTCAGGAGATGTGGAATTTTATCAAATCGTCGGATTGTTAAATGGCCAAACGATCCGCATACGCCTCCGCCGGGGTTGACCTCGCGGTCAGCAACCGGCTCAAGGACGACCTCCCCGCATTGCTCGCATCGACCCAGCGCCCCGAGGTGCTCGGGCAAGTCGGCGGCTTCGGCGGGTTGTTCGCGCTCAACACCCGCAAATACAAGACCCCCGTGCTCGTCTCGAGCGTGGACGGCGTCGGCACCAAGCTCAAGGTCGCCTTCGCCACCAAGCGGCATGACACCATCGGGCAGGACCTCGTCAACCACTGCGTCAACGACATCGCCGTCATCGGAGCCGAGCCGCTGTTCTTCCTCGACTACATCGGCACCGGCAAGCTGCGGAAAAAAGCGTTCACCGACATCATCCGCGGCTTCGCCATCGGCTGTCGCGAAAACAACTGCTCCCTCGTCGGCGGCGAGACCGCGCAGATGCCCGGCTTTTATCAGCCCGGCGAATACGACGTCAGCGGCACCATCGTCGGCGTGGTCGAGAAAAGCCGCATTCTCGACGGACGCAACATCCGTCCCGGCGACAAGCTCATCGGCATCGCCGCCTCCGGCCTGCACACCAACGGCTACTCCCTCGCCCGTAACATCCTGTTCGACAAGATGAAGCTCAAGCCGTCGAGCCGCCTCCCCGGCCTCGGCATCACGGTGGCCAACGAGCTGCTCAAGGTGCACGTCAGCTACGGGCCGCTCGTGCAGCGTCTGCTCAAAAAATTCAACAGGGGCACGCGCCGCTCGTGGGCCGTCAAGGGCCTCGTACACATCACCGGCGGCGGGTTTGTGGACAACATCCCGCGCGTGCTGCCGGACGACTGCGACGCCGTCGTCATGCGCGGCACATGGGACGTGCTGCCGATTTACGAGCTGCTTCAGGCCAGGGGGAAGGTTTCCGACGCCGAGATGCACCAGGTGTTCAACATGGGCATCGGCATGGTGGTGATCGTCCGCGAAGAGGAGTCAGCCGGCGTGCTGCGCTCCATCCGCGCGCAGAAGATGAAGGCCTGGGAGATCGGCTTCATCGACAGCGGTGAGCGCAAAGTGCAACTCGCCTGAGCTTGGCCAGGCGCTGGCCTCATCCATCATTTCGCCAGTGAGAACGAGGCGATTTCCTTGTCGTTTCGCACGAGCACGTTCCGGTTGGCAAACGCCGGGTGTGACCACACCACATCCCGGCCGGCGGCGCGTCCCGTCGGCTCGATCAGGTGCGCCTTGTCCAGTTCCTCGTAACCTTTCGGTGATAACCTGGCGATGAGCAGGTTGCCCAGCTCGTTGAACAGGAAAAACCGGTCCTCATGCTTCACGAGAAAGGCGTTGGCCCAGCGCGCCTCCACTCCGCCGCGAGTGGCCGTGAGATCCTCCCAGACCCGCTCGCCGGTGGCGGCCCGCAGGCAGCGCAACTGCCCGTAGCTGCAAACGCCGTAGATGTGGTTGTCCTCAAAAAACGGTGTCGGCATGATGCTGTGCAGCTCTTTCGTGTTTTTTTCGCTGGCGCGCTTGCTCTTCCACGCCAGCGTGGCTCCTGGTTTGTCCGGGTCGAGATTCATCATCATCGACCCGTTGTAGAACGCCGTGATGAACAACCGGTTGCCAAGCTGGCGCGGCGTGGGGATCGACAGGCCGGAACGCACGCGGAACGGCTCCGACCAGTAAACCTCGCCGGTGTCCGGATTGAGCGAGTTGAGTGACTCTGGGTGCCAGATGATCAATTGCTCCACACCGCCGGCATGGATCAGCGTCGGTGGACAATAGCCCGGCTCCTTGGCGGTGAGGCTTCGCCAGACCTCCTTGCCGCTCAGTTTGTCGTAGCAAACCACCGTCGAGCCGTCGCCTCGGGCGAGGCAGATCAAGTGCCCGCCGCGCACGAGCGGGTGCGCGGCAAAGCCCCAGACCGGTGTCTTGACACCGTACTCCGTCTTGAAATCCTTTTGCCAAAGCACCTTGCCGGAGTCGGCGTTGAGGCAGAGGAGGTTGCCCTCTGCGCCGAGCGTGTAAACGCGGTCGCCATCCACCGTCGGCGTTGTCCGCGGCCCGGCCGGGTAACTGACCGTGTAGCCGCAGTCGTACTCGTGCATCCAGAGTTGGCGGCCGGTTTTTTCGTCGAGACAAATCACCCGCTCTGAGCCGGGGATGTGCCCCCGGGCGAATTGGTTGTCGGGGTTGGTGGCATCTTTGGCCAGTTGCCGATCGGTCACGTAAACCCTGCCATTGGCCACAGCCGGCCCGGCGTAGCCGCCGCCGATTGGCACCCGCCAATTCACCTTCGGCCCATCTTCTGGAAACTTTTTGAGAATTCCCGTTTCACGCCATACACCGTCGCGCTTGGCCCCGAGCCACTGCGGCCAGTCATCCGCCAACGCCGACAAGCCAAGCGCCTGGCCAAGCGCCAAGCCGAGTAGTAGAAATTTGGATTTCATGGTCGAAAAAATGAAAGTGAACTAATCCACATACAACGGGTGGCGGCGACGATTTCCTGGCTCCACATCGTGGCGCCCTCGATGCCCATCTGGTCGATCCACACCGAGATACCGGCGGCGCGCAGGCGATCGACGAGATCAAGGACGCGGGTGCGATCCTTGGCGGCGTAGCTGATGAAGACTTCGGCGGACATGGGCTGCTGAACGGAGGGATTTCTAACTGAAAATTCATCGACAGGGAAGGATTGTTTCGGGGCCACGCCCGGCCAAGCGTGGCGTGACAAATCGGGGCTTCGCCCGTACCGTCCCGCCCGTGGAAAAACGAAAACTCACGCTGGGGCACTCGCCCGATCCGGACGACGCGTTCATGTTTTACGGCCTGGCCAAGGGGCTGATCGATGACGGCGGCTACGACTTCGAGCATATCCTGCAGGACATTCAAACGCTGAACGAGCGGGCGAGCCGGGGAGAGCTCGACATCTCGGCGATCAGCATCCACGCCTACGCTCATGTGTGTGACCAATACGCGCTGCTGCCGAGCGGCGCGAGCATGGGCGACGGCTACGGGCCGATGCTCGTGGCGCGCGAGAAATTCTCGAGACAGGAAATTACTTCGCTCCGCATCGCGGTGCCGGGCACGATGACGAGCGCGTTTCTCGCGCTGCAACTTTGGCTCGAGCGTCCGGGCGAACGGATCGACTACACCGTTGTGCCGTTCGACGAGATTTTCAAAACCGTCAACGAAGGCCGCGCCGACGTGGGGCTGATCATCCACGAGGGTCAGTTGACGTTTGAAAACGAGGGGCTCGTTTGCTGCGAGGATTTTGGCGTGTGGTGGGGCCGCGAGAACAACGGCCTGCCGCTGCCGCTGGGCGGCAACGTCATCCACAAGCGCATCCCGCCGGAGGAGCGCAAGGTGATCTCTGGCGTGCTCGAGCGCAGCATCCGATACAGCCTCGAGCACCGCGCCGAGGCGGTGGAGCACTCGCTGCAATACGCCCGCGACATGGGCATCGACTTGGCGGACAAGTTCGTCGGCATGTACGTGAACGACTGGACGCTTGACTACGGCGAAGCCGGCCGCGAGTCGATCCGCCGTTTCCTGCGCCGAGGCCACGAGATGGGCGTCGTGCCCAAGCTGCCGGAGCTGGAGTTTGTGGAGTAGCATTTGCGCTTGGCCAAGAGGGTGCAGCCTGGCTATATTGCCGCCTTTACCGGTACCGGGTTTGGCGGCTTGGCTGGGAGATTGATCTTTCCATGAAACACATGATTAAAAAAACCGTGGCGCTGGTGGCGGTTGGCTTGGTTTGCGGCTTGGCGGCCGCGCCCCAGGCCGAAGCGGCCAAGCGGCCGAATGTCCTCTTCATTTTCACCGACGACCACTCGGCGCGGGCGATCAGCGCGTATGGCTCGCGCATCAACAGGACGCCGCACATGGATCGTATCGCGCAGGAGGGCATGCGATTCCGCAAGTGTTACGTCACCAACTCGATCTGCGGGCCAAGCCGCGCGGTGATCCTCACCGGCAAGTACAGTCACTTGAACGGGTTTTTGATGAACGGTCGCACGCCGTTCGACGGCTCGCAGCAGACGTTCCCGAAGCTGCTGCGCAAGGTGGGCTATGAGACGGCGATGATCGGCAAGTGGCACCTCAAGAGCGTGCCGACCGGCTTCGATTATTTCGACGTCCTGATTGGGCAGGGGCCGTATTACAATCCGCCAATGCGCACGACGAACGACGCGGGCGAAGTGGTCGTCGAGAAAAACACCGGCTATACGACGGACATCGTCACTGACAAGGCGCTCGCGTGGCTGAAGAACGATCGCGCTGCCGACAAGCCGTTCATGCTGATGCTCCAGCACAAGGCACCGCACCGCAATTGGCAGCCCGGCCCGGCGCATCTTCACACGTTCGACGACGTGGAAATCCCCGAGCCGGAGACACTGTGGGACGACTACTCCGGCCGCACTTCAGCCGCCAGTAACCAGGCGATGACTGTCGCGCGGCATCTTTCTGAAAACGATCTCAAGCTCAACGCCGGCCCGAACAACCTGACACCGGAACAAAAGAAAGTTTGGGACGCCGCCTACGGCCCGAAGAACGAGGCATTCCGCAAGGCCAACCTGGAGGGCAAGGCGAGGACCAAGTGGATGTATCAGCGTTACATCAAGGATTACTTGCGCTGTGTGCAGTCGGTGGACGACAACATCGGCCGCGTGCTCAAGTACCTCGACGACACCGGCCTCGCCGAAAACACGGTTGTCATCTACTCGTCCGATCAGGGCTGGTACCTCGGCGAGCACGGCTGGTACGACAAGCGCTGGATGTACGAGGAGTCGCTCGTGATGCCGTTCATGGTGCGCTGGCCGGGCGTGATCGAGGCCGGCAGCATCAACAATGACATCGTGTCGAACCTCGATTTCGCCGAGACGTTCCTCGAGATCGCAGGTGCGGACATCCCGGGGGACATGCAGGGCCGAAGCCTCGTGCCGCTGTTCAAGGGCGAGACACCCGCTGACTGGCGAAAGGCGTTCTACTACCATTACTACGAGTTTCCCGGTGCGCACAGCGTGGCCCGTCATTACGGCGTGACCGATGGCAACTACAAGCTGATTAACTTTTACGAAAACAATCAGTGGGAGCTGTTCGACCTCACCGCCGACCCGAACGAGTTGCAAAGCCTCCACGGCCGCGCGGAATACGCCGGGGTTCAAACGCGACTCGAGAACGAGTTGCAGCGACTCCGCGGTCAGTATAGGTTGCCCGCCGAGGATCCGCCATCAACGCGGCCTCGGCAAAGACGGAGGAAGTAGATTTCGTAGCAACCCGTCGACCCAAACAACAGAAGCCGGCCGCTTGGCCGGCTTTTGTTACTTTTGGGGTAGCACTGGGCAAGCGTTCCGTCGCTTAATACAGCAGCAATGGTGAGAGGAAGTAGAGCCGGCCGGACTTGAGCTTGGGGAGATCCACGCCGAGGTCGATTTTTATCGCCTTGGCATCGCTCTTGCCGAACAGCCGGAACAGGTTGGCCAGGTTTAACGGCTCGCGATATTGGATTAGGTCGGCGTCGGGGATGCCGGCCAGATTCAGTGCCTGATCGGTGCCGGTGTCGAGGTTGCCCAGTTCGTCCACGAAACCCTGGCCAAGCGCCTGCGTGCCGGAGAGGATTCGGCCGTCGGCGAAGTCCTCCCAATCATCGTCGAGCGCCTTGCCTTCGCCGGGTTTGTTTCGCCGCTCGAGATCGCGGCCTTCGCGCACGATTTTTTTGAAACGCCCAAATGTCTCGTCGATCAGATCCTGCACCATCTGGCGTTCCTCCGGCGTGATGTCCTCCTCGCGCTTGTCGTAGCTGAGCATGTCCTTGTGCTTGCCGCTCTTGAACACCATCGGCCGCACGCCGATCTTGTCCATCAGATTGCGCAGATTGTAGCCATGCATGATCACGCCGATGCTGCCGGTGATCGTCAATTCGTGCGCGACGATCCAGTTGCACGGCGCGGCGACGTAGTAGCCGCCCGACGCCGCCAGCGCGCCCATCACGGCGACCACCGGCTTGTTGCACTCATCCTGAAAATCGCGGATGATTTCGTAAATGTGATCCGACGCCAGCACTTCGCCGCCGGGGGAGTTGATGCGAAACAGCACCGCCTTCACGTCGTCGTCTTCGCGCGCCCACTTGAACTGCCGCCGGATCGACTCGACCATGTTGTTACCGCTGGCATCGACGCTGAAGCTGGCGATCAGGCCGGCGAGATCGATTACAGCAACCTTGTTTTTGCTGTCGTTGTCTCGAAGAGTGACCTCCTCGACATAGCTGGTCCCGCCGGAGCCAAGCGACATGCCGGCAGAGCCGATGGCCAGCATGACGACCAGGAAACCGCCCAGCAGCAGGCAGCCCACCAGAAACAGGGAGAACCACATCCAGCCCCGGCTTTTCCTGGCCGGTGCCGGACTTGGCCCGGGTGAAATTACAGGGGGTGAATTGTCCATCATATCGCGGGGCAGCCTACTCTTGGCCAGGTGTGCGGGCAAGCAGCCGGTTTGCGATTGGTCAAGCGCTTGGGTAGCATCGCCGCGTGGAGCGCAAAACATGGTTGCCACTGGTGTTGATGCTCGTCTTCGCGGCGAGTCGGTGGCCCGGCATGCTCCCGCAAAACTTCAGTGCCGCGCACGCGCTGCTTTTTTGCGTGGCGTTTTGGCTGTCCGGCTGGATGGGCTGGGTGCTGCCGCTGGCCACCATCATCGTCACCGACATCCTGCTAAATCTTTTCCACTACAGCATGCCGGTGATGGTGCCGGAGTTGGTTGTGAATTGGATGATCCTCGCGCTGTTCGTCGTCCTGGCCAAGTGGCTGGCCAGGCG